>DASXPC010000167.1:0-11297 GCA_036493815.1 Fimbriiglobus sp.
GCAGAAACAGGGCCAGGACAAACTGGAACAACAATTCGGCAAAGACGCGGTCCAGAAGGCCAAAAAGGAAGCCGAGCAGATTCAGAAGGACCTGAACTCCGGCGACCCGGACAAGAAGGCCGCGGCGGAGAAGAAAATTGAAGACGTGAAGAAGCAGGCCGGTGCCGGCGGACAGGAAAAGCCCGACCCGAACGCCGCGGCGAAGGCCGAGGCGGAGAAGAAGGAAATCGAGCAGGCGGCGAAGGATATGCAGTCGGGCGACCCGCAAAAGCAGAAGGAAGGCCGGCAGAAGCTCGAACAGAAATTCGGCAAGGATGCGGTGAAGCAGGCCGAGAAGGACGCCAAGCAGATGCAGAAGGACCTGCAATCGAACGACCCGAAGACGCGCGAGGCGGCCGAGAAGAAACTCGAACAGATGGCCGGCGGCAAGGACGCGATGGACAAGGCCAAGGCGGAGGCGAAGCAGCTTCAGAAGGACCTGCAGTCGAACGACACGGCCAAAAAGGCCGCGGCCGAGAAGAAAATGCAGGACCTCGCCAACCAGATGAAGGGCGGGAACGACAAGGCCGCCAACAACCAGGCCGGCCCGAAGCCCGGCGACAAGAAGGCCGAACCGCTCGACACGAAGGCCGCCGAAAACGCGGTGAAGGACCTCGCCTCCGACGACCCGGCCAAGCAGAAGCAGGCGAAGGATACGCTCGCCAAAAGTGTGGGCAAAGACGAAGCCGACAAGGCGGCTAAGGAAGCCGAAAAGCTTAAGGACGACCTGAAGTCGAACGACCCGAACAAGCGGGGCCCGGCCCAGGAAAAGATGTCGAACCTCGCCAAAGACGTAAAGGAAAAGGCCGAGCAGAACGCGAAACAGCAGGGCAACGACAAGGGGCTGTCACCGGAGGAGATGAAGAAGTGGGCGGAGAAGGCGAAAGACCTGAACTCCCCGGATCAGGACAAGAAGGCCAAGGCCGAGAAGGAATTCGACGACAAGTTCGGCAAGGACCAGCGGCAGGCCCTGCAGGACGCGCTCAAGGACCAGAAGCCGGGCGACCCGAAGTCGGAAGAGCAAGCGAAAAAGAACCTGGAGAATTGGGCCGACAAGATCGACCCCAACTGGCGGTCCGGCGGCGGTAACTCCGGCACCAGCAAGGGCACTCCGCTCGCCGACGACCCGAAGGACCGGCTGCACACGCACGAACTGGTACTGAAAAAACTCAAAGACGTGCTCGGCAACAAGGAACTGCAGAAAAAACTCGGCCTGGGCGAGGAAGACTACGACCGGCTCGTGAAGGGAATGGAAAAACTGGTCGATACCGAGCGGCAGGAAGTCGCGGCCGCGGAGAAAAACCCGAACACCGGCAAGCCGACGATCAACGTCAATTCGGGCAACAAAGTCACGGCCGGGACGACCGACACGAAAGGCCCCGCCGGCGCCGGCGCCGCCAGTGCGCCCCCCGGTTACGCCGACGCCCAGAGGAAGTTCGAGGAAAAGATCCGCGCCGGCGCCGGCGCGCCGGACAAAAAGTAACTCACTTCCCCCGGTCGCGGTTTGCTACGAGCCATTCCGCTGGCACGCCCTTCGCAATGCCTCAGGGCGAGCCACCCTTTCCCCTCCTGACTTGTTAGCGGATCAGAATTGACCGTTCCACGTGTAAAGTCCGACTGCGATACCGGTAAGCAATGAATGACACCGGCCGCGCGGTCGCGTATCCTCTCCGATACTCGTTCGCGATACCGGTTCCCCGGCTCGGAGAAAGGGTCATGCCTGCCACTTCACCACAACACGTCGATCAGGCACTAAGCACTCCGTCGCCTCCGCCCTCCGCCGCAACCCCGGCCCCGAAACCGTCCCACCGCAAGCTCTGGATCCGAATCGGGATCCTCCTCGTGCTCGTCGCCGCCGCAATCGCCGGCATCCCCTGGCTGATCCGTTCGTTCAGCACGGTCTCGACCGACGACGCTTACGTGAACGGCCACGTGACCTTCGTCGCCCCGCGCATCGCCGGCCAGGTCACCCGCGTACTCGTCGACGACAACAACCGCGTCCGCAAGGGCGACCTGCTCGTCGAGATCGACAAAAAACCCTTCATAGTCCAAGTTGAAATCGCCCAGGCCGCCGTGGACGCGGCGAAAGCCGACCTCTCGTTCGCCCAGGCCCAGGCCCGCGCCACCGTCGGCCAGACCCGCAGTCAGAAGTTCAATCTCGATCGGGCCATGGAAGACGTTCATAACCAGATCCAATTGCTTAACCTGAAAGTGGCGACGTTAAACTCCCAACAGGCCACGCTGACTCTGGCCCAGGCGAATTACGACCGGATCAAGCCCGCGTTCGAAACCAAGGCGGTCTCGAAGGAAGAGTTCGATCAGAAGAGCGAAGCTCTGGACGTGGCAAAGGCCAAGCGCGAAGAAGCCTTGCAGGCCGTTTATCAGGTCCGGGTCTCCCTCGGCTTGCCTCCCATTCCCGGCAAGGGAGAAACGCTCTCGACGATCCCGAAGGATCTGGACGAAACCTTTTCGTCCGTCAAACAGGCGCAAGCCAGCGTGATGAATTCGGCCGCCAAGCTCGGCGTCATTTACCCGTTTGATAAGTCCCCCAGCGAGATGATCAAGGACTTTCTCAAACGCGACCCCGAGGGCAAGGAAAACATCGATCGCATCTACGCACAACTGCTCAAGGACGCGCCGTCCGTCAAACAGGCCGAGACCAAGTTATCCCAAGCCAAGAGCAATCTCGACCAGGCCAATCTGAACCTCAGTTACTGCGAGGTGCGGGCGGAAATCGACGGCGTCGTCGCCCGGCGGAACGTCAACCCGGGCAACAACGTCGTCGCCGGGCAAACCGTCATGGCCGTCCGCTCGCTGACCGAAATCTGGGTCGACGCCAACTTCAAGGAGACCCAACTGGCCGACTTGCGGATCGGTCAGGCCGTGGATTTGGACGTCGACATGTACGGCAGCCGGCAGCGGTTCCAGGGCCGTATCTCCGGGTTCACCATGGGCACCGGCTCGACCCTCGCCCTGCTCCCCGCCGAAAACGCCACCGGCAACTTCGTCAAAGTCGTCCAGCGGCTTCCCGTCCGCATCGAACTGACAGACTACGACCCCGACAAAACTACGCTCTTCATCGGCCTGTCCGTGACTCCGCACGTCCGCATCAACGTCCCCCCCACCGGGCCCGACGCCGGCAAACTGCTGCAACCCTACCGGACGACCGCGACGGCCCCCGACGGATCGGGTCAATAGCCATGACCCCCGACGACCCCACCGCCCCGGTCCGCCGATCGATCAACCCCTGGCTCGTCGCCGTGGCGGTGGTGATCCCGACGTTCATGGAAGTCCTGGACACCACCATCGCCAACGTGGCGCTGCGGTACATCGCCGGCGGCCTCTCGGCCCCGGCCACCGACAGCGAATGGGTCATCACCAGCTACCTCGCCGCCAACGCGATCGTCCTGCCCATCTCCGGTTGGCTGGCCGTCCGCCTCGGCCGACGCAACTACTTCCTCCTCTCCATCGCCGTCTTCACCCTCGCCTCCGCCCTCTGCGGGTTGGCGGCCAACCTCGAAATGCTTGTCGCCTTCCGCGTCCTCCAGGGCCTCGCCGGCGGCGGACTCCAACCTTCCAGCCAGGGCATTCTGCTCGATGCCTTCCCCCCGAGTAAAGCGGGCACCGCCATGACCGTCTTCGGCATCGCCGCTTTGCTCGCCCCGGTCGTCGGCCCGACGCTCGGTGGCTACATCACCGACAACTACGGCTGGGAGTGGATCTTCTACCTGAACGTGCCCGTCGGCCTGCTGGCGTTCGCGTTCTGCCGCACCGTGGTGACCGACCCGGAATACCTGAAGGCCGAGCGAACCAAATTACTCCGCCAACCGCACGGGTTCGACGCTCTCGGCCTCGGGTTCCTGGTCATAACCATGGTTGCCTGGGAAATTCTGCTCAGCAAAGGGCAGGAATGGGACTGGCTCGGCGACCCGTTCTACCGCATTCACACGGTCCTCGCCCTGTTCGTTCTCGGCCTCGCCGGCCTCGTCTACCGTGAAACCCACTACGCCAACCCGCTCGTCAATTTCCGCACCCTGAAAGACCGGAACTTCCGCACCTGCTGCCTCGTCATCGCGTGCGCCTTCGGCGTCCTCTACGCCAACACGACCTCCCTCCCCGGCCTCTTGCAATCGCTCTTCGGGTACGACGCCACCACGTCCGGCCTCGTCCTCTCCCCGTCGGGCATCGGTGCGGTCATCGTCCTCTTCGCCGTCGGCATACTGCTGGCCCGGGGCACCGACGCCCGTTACCTCATGGCGACCGGCCTCGTCATTCTGGCCGCCGGAAACTACTGGATGTCGCGGATGAACCTCGACATGAGCCCGTGGCAGGTCGTCTGGCCGCGGGTGGTCGTGATCTGCGGCCTGTCGATGATCTTCGCCCCGCTGAACGTCGCCGCCTTCGCCCACATCCCCCGCGAAATGCGCGGCGCCGCCGTCGGCCTGTTGGCCCTCGTCCGCAACGAAGGCGGCAGCGTCGGCACCTCCGTCGCCCAGACCGTCCTCGAACGCCGGGAACAGTTTCACACCCTCCGGCTCAACGAAAACCTCGACCCGCTCAACCCCGCCGTCCACGACCTGCTCAACCGCGGCCAGACCTTCTTCCAGAGGAACAACGGCGACGCCCCGCTGTCGCACGACATGACCCTGCGGTCGCTGGAAAACCTGCGCAACCAGCAGGCCACCTCGCTTGCCTACTTCGACGTGTTCTGGATCTCCGCGGTCCTGGCGCTAATCCTGGCGGTTCTGGTCCTCTTCATGCGCAAGGCCGTGGCGGAAAAAGGCGCCCACATCGCGGCGGAGTGACCGTCGCGAAACGAGCATGCCCATGATCTGCTCAACCTGTCACGGAGAAATGATTCAGAAGAGCCGGGCCCGGCTGTTCGTCGTGGGGGCGGTGATGATCGCGTCCGTTGCTCTCGCCTTTTTCGTCCCCTACTTCTGGGTGCCGGGCTCCCTGCTTTTCCTCACGGGGAGTTATCTGGTCGTCTGGGCGACGCTCGGGAAAGGCTGCTGGTGCCGCAACTGCAAGACCTTCCGAATCGGCTGACACTACGACCGCTCGTGGATTGTTCCAGAGTCGGGAGCGCGCCGTTCCGTTGCGACAGCGCTCCCAGGAAAAATCCGTATCGTCTTGCTATTGTTGGTTTTACAGGATGGTTCCAGAGCCGGGGAATTGTTCCAGCGACCACTCCCCCTCCCGCTGGAAGAATAATATTGGGACCCCAGTGTCGTCCGGTATCCTAAAACGATGCCGACCGCCAACCGCTATCTCGTCTCGTTCGACGCCCGCCGGGACGTTCACCGGTTCGCCGACGTGCTGATAATCGGCGCGGGCATTGCCGGGCTTCGGGCCGCACTCGAAATCCCGCACGGTCTCTCCGTCCTCGTCGTCACCAAGGACCGCATTACGGAGAGCAATTCGAACTACGCCCAGGGGGGCATTGCGGGGGTGCTGTCGCCCGAGGATCGGTTCGAAGACCACATCGAAGACACGCTGATCGCCGGCGACGGCCTCTGCGACCGGGCGGTGGTCGAACACGTCGTCCGCGAAGCGCCGGGCGAAATCGAAAAGCTGATCGCCTGGGGGACGCAGTTCGACTTCGAAGACGGCCACCTCGCCTTAACCCGCGAAGGGGGCCACAGCCACCGGCGAATCGTCCACGCCCTGGGTGATGCCACCGGGCACGAGGTCATGCGGGCGGTGATCGCGAAGGCGAAGGCGGCCCCGAACGTGACCGTGTGGGACGACACGTTCACGGTGGATTTGCTGACCGACGCGGGCGGGTGCGTGGGGGCGGTGCTCGGCCGGCCGGGGAATACGACCGTCCTGGCGTGGGCGGGGCAGACGATCCTGGCGGCCGGCGGCTGCGGCATGGTCTACCGCGAAACCACCAACCCACCGGTCGCCACCGGCGATGGTATGGCCGCCGCGTTCCGCGCCGGGGCCGAACTCCGCGACATGGAGTTCATGCAGTTCCACCCCACCGTGCTCTACGTCGCAGGGGCCGCCCGCTTCCTGATCACCGAAGCGGTCCGCGGGGAAGGGGCCTTCCTGCGAGACGTCCACGGCAACCGGTTCATGCCCGCAATCGACCCGCGGGCCGAGAAGGCGACACGGGACATCGTCTCCCGGGCGATCTTCGCCACGATGGAGAAGACCCAGCACCCGAACGTTTACCTCGACCTTTCGCACCTCGACCCGGCGATGGTGATGACCCGCTTCCCCGGCATCGCGGCGGTGTGCCGGGGGTTCGGGCTGGACATCACCAAAGACCGCATTCCGGTACGACCCGGGGCGCATTACATGGTGGGCGGGGTGACGGTGGATCACGACGGGCGGACGACCGTGCCGAACCTCTGGGCGGCGGGGGAAGTGACGTCGAGCGGCCTGCACGGTGCGAACCGGCTGGCTTCGAACAGCCTGCTCGAAGGCCTGGTTTTCGGAGCGGCCTGCGGCCGCGGGGCCGCCGAAGCGGCCCAAAAAACCGCCGGCTCCCTCACCGCCAAATCCCTGGCGTATCGAATCCCTCAGGCCCCGCTCGATGGCCTGGACGTCGCCGACATCACCAACAGCCTGCGCAGCTTAATGGTCCGCAAGATGGGTATCGTCCGCGACGCCGCCCGGCTCGCCGAAGCCGAACGGGACGTGCAGTTCTGGTGCCGGTACGTCCTCGCCCGCGAATTCGACACGCGGGCCGGTTGGGAATTGCAGAACCTGCTCACCGTCGCCCGACTGATGATCGCCGCGGCAATCGAACGGCAGGAATCCCGCGGCACGCACTTCCGCAGCGACTTCCCGGGGAAGAAAGATACATGGAGGAAGCGGCACGTGACCGCTTCGGCCCTCTACTGATCATCCTGCATCACGAATCGGGCAATTTTCCCGTTCGGCCTCTTGACCGCCAAGTCGCCCGTGGCCGAATCCATGAACACCGACAAAGAGCCAACCGCCGGGGTCGGAACGGCATCAGACGATTGGCCGATCAGCCGGATCGACCCGACTCGCACAGGTGGGTTCTTGCCCGTAGTCGGGTCATATCCCGCAATCAACTCACTCCCGTCCATATACGGCAGGGAAACCCACCCGGTTTTTCCCGCGTTTAATTGCTTCATAGGCGATTGACCGTTGATATCGTAATAGAAACCGTTTCCGTGGAGACTTAGACTTGTGCTGTCCTGCCACTGCAGAATGGGATACACTTGGCCGTCGTTTCCTTGGTAATTGATAGCACCGATGGATGCCGACATGGAGAGTGCCGTCTGGCCGGTCTCCCAAATGCCTACCGCTGTTAGCATCCGTCGTTCGACCCCGCCGCCGGGAGGAGTGAACCGAGCCGGGTGAATTTCGCTGTAAGTTAGCCCACTCCCATACGGCTGAAAAGCATGCTCTTCGCCGCTCCCAATCGCCGCATAGGCCGGGTTGATAAGACTTCCCGAACCGTCGTAGTTGAACCCGCGAAAAATTGTCGTATTGAGCGTACGATTTCGCGGGTTCTGGAAGGTGCCGATCTGTTCTCGCCATTCGACCACGCCGCCCCGGCTCGCCGGACCGTAACGGGCAGTATATCCATCGGCTACACGAGGTGTCCGATCGTTTGGATCCAAACCCGGAAGAACGAGTACGCTATCCTGGGCCTGCAAGGGACCGGTTGCCGAAATCAGAAAGACCAGGCCGATAAGCCTGGACAAATAAATTGAACTACCGAATTTGACTTCGCTCATCGCCAACCCCCGAAGAAGTTTTTTTGTGATGGAAAGATAGAACGATTTCCTTTTTAACAAGTGTGATTTGATATGCGTAATTGTTTTTTCATTTTAGTGCATTGGATTTATTAGAACCGGCCGCACGGCCGCGCCAGTTGACTGCATTACGTTCGGACCGCAATTTTCACAGGAGTGTACATTCGATCGGAAACCCACTGGTTGTTCGGATTCTCGCGATTTCGCGGATAAAAAACATTTACTACCGTAAGCGGTTAGCCGTGCTAACAAAAGAAAACAACGCACGGCCCCAGTTACCTGCGGCCGTTTTCATTAATTGGGAGACCGCTCATGTCCCGCGTCGCCGTGTACGACACCACCTTGCGCGACGGCAGCCAGGGGGAGGGCGTCAACTTTTCCGTCCACGACAAGTTGCAGCTCACCCGCAAGATGGACGACCTCGGCGTGGACTTCGTCGAAGGCGGCTACCCGCTCTCGAACCCGAAGGACGCGGAGTATTTCCGCTCGGTCCGCGACATCCCGTTGTCGCACGCGAAGGTGGTGGCGTTCGGCATGACCCGGCGGAAAGGCCTGTCCGCGGCCGAGGACGCCGGCCTCGCCGCCCTGCTCGCCGCCGACACGCCCGTCGTCACCATCGTCGGCAAGACCTGGGACTTCCACGTGTCCGACGTGCTCGGCGTCTCGCTGGAAGAAAACGTGCGAATGATCGCGGACACGATTGCCTTCTGCAAAGCGGCCGGGCGGACCGCGTTTTACGACGCGGAGCACTTTTTCGACGGGTATAAGGCGAACCCCGCGTACGCCCGGGAGACGGTGAAGGCCGCGGCCGAAGCGGGCGCGGCGTGCGTCATTCTGTGCGACACCAACGGCGGGACGATGCCCGAGGCGATCGCCGCGGCCGTGGCTGACGTCAACCAATGGATCGGCTGTGACGTCGGCATCCACTGCCACAACGACTGCGACCTGGCCGTGGCGAACACGCTCGCCGCCGTCCGGGCCGGAGCCTCGCAGGTACAGGGGACCATGAACGGCCTCGGCGAACGCTGCGGCAACGCCGACCTCGTCAGCGTCGTCGCCAACCTCGCACTCAAGTACGGCCGCGACGTGCTCAAACCGGGCAGCCTGCAACGGCTGACCGAGGCCTCCCGCTACGTCTACGAACTCGCCAACATGAACTTTCACCCCGGCCAGCCGTTCGTCGGGGCGAGCGCCTTCGCACACAAAGGCGGCATGCACACCCACGCCGTGGCGAAAAACCCGGCTTCGTACGAACACATCAATCCCGCCAGGGTCGGCAACGAACGCCGGATCCTCGTCAGCGAACTCTCCGGACATTCCACGATCCTGACGAAAACGACGAGGTACCAGTTGAATCGGGACAAGGCGCTGATGACGAAGATTCTGAACGCGGTGCAGGACCTGGAATACGCCGGCTACGAGTTCGAGGCGGCCGAGGCGTCGTTCGACCTTTTGGTGAAAAAACTGTCCGATCAGTATTCCCCGTGGTTCGAGCGGTTGGCCTTCCGAGTCAACATCGAAACGAAGACGACCGGTTCACCCGTCACCGAAGCGGCCGTGAAAGTCAAAATCGGCGACACGACCGAACACACGGTCAGCGAAGGGGACGGCCCCGTCAACGCCCTCGACGGCGCCTTGCGCAAGGCCTTGCTCCCCTCGTTCCCCCGGCTGGGGGAGCTTCAACTCGTCGATTACAAGGTGCGGGTGGTGAATGCGAAAGCCGGCACCGCCGCCCGGGTCCGCGTGGTGATCGAATCCCGGGACGGCAAGGACAATTGGGGCACCGTCGGCGTCAGCGAAAACGTCGTCGAAGCGAGCTGGTTAGCCCTGGCGGACAGCTTCGAGTACAAACTGTTCAAGGACGCGGAAGACGAAGAGAAAACTAATGCAGCCAAAGAGACTCTGTGAACCTCTGGGTTCTCTGAGTCTCTGTAGTTGCATTTAAGGAACCCCGTAATGCCGATCGAGCTGCCAAAAGCGTACGACCCGAAGGAAGCCCAGTCGAAGTGGCTCAAAGACTGGGACGCGAAGAAGCTGTTCCACGCCGGACCGGACGCCGGGAAGAAGCCGTACGCGATCGTCATCCCGCCGCCGAACGTGACGGGGGCGCTGCACATGGGGCACGCGCTCAATAACACGCTGCAAGACATTTTGATCCGATGGCGGCGTGCCCAAGGTTACGACGTGTTATGGATGCCCGGGACCGACCACGCGGGGATCGCGACGCAGGCGGTGGTGGAACGACTCATATTCCAAAAAGAGAAAAAGACCCGCCGCGACCTGGGCCGCGAGGAGTTGGTGAAGCGGATCTGGGAGTGGAAGGACAAGTATGAGGCACGAATCCTCGGCCAATTGAAGGAGATGGGGTGTTCCTGCGACTGGCAGCGGACGCGGTTCACGCTGGACGAGGTGTGTGCGAAAGCGGTGCGGGAGACGTTCTTCCGCATGTTCAAGGAGGGCTACATCTATCGTGGGAAGAGACTGGTGAATTGGGACACGCAACTGCAAACAAGTGTGGCTGATGATGAAACCTATACGGAAGATACAAAGGGCGGGTTCTGGACGTTCAAGTACAAGGTGAACGAACTGCCGGATACGTACATCCATTTCAGCACGACCCGGCCCGAGACGATGCTGGGCGACACGGCGCTGTGCGTGCACCCGAGCGACGAGCGATACAAGCACCTCATCGGCAAGACGGTGACGCAACCGCTCGTGAACCGGGTGATCCCGATCATCGCCGACGGCCTCCTCGCCGACCCGGAACTCGGCACCGGTTGCGTGAAGGTAACGCCGGCCCACGACCCGAACGACTACGCCTGCTGGCAGCGGCATCCGGAAATCGCCCTTATCAACATCCTCAACCCCGACGGTACCATCAACAAGGAAGGCGGCCGGTTCGAGGGCCTGGACCGGTACAAGGCCCGCGAGGACGTGGCCAAGGCGATGGAAGACCTCGGCCTCTTCGAGGGCAAGGAAGACCGCGTCATCCCCTTGAAATACAGCGACCGCAGCAAGTCGCCGATCGAGCCGTACCTGTCGGACCAGTGGTTCGTGAAAATGGCCGACCGCGACGACGGCAAGCCGGGTTTGGCTCAAACGGCGATGGATGCGGTGACCAGCGGGAGAGTTAAGTTCTTTCCCGAGCGGTACGCGAAGACCTATTTAGACTGGCTCGGCGAGAAGCGGGACTGGTGCATCAGCCGGCAGTTGTGGTGGGGGCATCGGATACCGGTGTGGCGAAAGGTTGTGAGCGCCAATTGCACTCGGAATGAATGGGATGCGACCTTCCATTGGTCTGACGTAGACGAAATGGGAGCAGACGATCCAGAATATGCCGTCCAGATTATCGACAAGGCGACGAACAAACTAATAGTAATCGATGGCCAAGATATACAAGCAATTGATACGCACTTCGGCCGTGACTTAGAAGTTCTGCTCTGTAAGCGTCGGGGAAGATGGAATAATAGTTTTGAAGAGATGCTCGGGAAACTTGGGTTCATTCTTGATCCCGAC
>DASXPC010000168.1:0-23664 GCA_036493815.1 Fimbriiglobus sp.
CAGGGCACCGGCCGAGGTCCGGAACAGTTCGCGGCGGGTCAATCGGATGGGGGTCGTCATCGGCACATCTCCCGGGGTAGAAGTGAGTTTACTGGCGACGCTCGCGGTCGATCATTCCCCGCCGGACTTTCGCGCTCCCGGCACGGCCAGTCCGTAGAACGAAAGTTGCGAACGGAATCCCGTCTCGAACGAGGCCCCGGTGGACGCCGACGCCCCCTCCCTGCCCCGCCCGCGGTTCGTCGAACCCCGTTTGGCCGGGATGATGTTTCTGCAATATTTCGGCATGGGGGCCTGGATCGTGCCGTTCGCCCGTTATCTGGCGGCGGCCCCGGGCGACGGCGGTCTCGGCTATTCCCCCTCGGACGTCGGCCGCATGTATGCGGCCCTGCCGATCGCCGGCATGACGGCCCCGATTCTGATCGGGTCGCTGGCCGACCGATTTTTTGCGGCGGAAAAGCTGCTCGCCGCTTTGCAGTTCGGCATGGCCGGCCTGCTCCTCGCCGCCGCCCAGGCGTGCCGAATCGACGGCGATACCCGCGGCCCACTCTTCGCCGCCTTGCTCGGCTACGCCTTTCTGTTCATGCCGTCGATGACGCTGACCACCGTTATCGCCCTGCGAAACCTCGAAAACCCCGCCCGGACGTTCGGCCGGGTGCGGCTGATCGGCACCTTCGGCTGGATCGTTTCCGGCGCCGCCGTGGCCTGGGCGGTCAACCCGGTCTCCCCGGCCCCGCTCGTCCTTTCCGCAGGAGCGGCCGTGGCCCAAGGCGTCCTCTCGTTTTTTCTCCCCCACACGCCGCCGAAAGGGACGGGCCGGCGGATCGTTGACATTCTCGGCCTCTCGGCCGTGAAAATGTTCCGCGACCGATCGTTCGTCGCTTTCGCACTCGCCGCGCTTGCCGGCAACATGATGAACCAGTTCTACACCCTCTTCGCCGCCCGCCACCTCGCCCAGCTCGGCGTCCCACACGTTGAAGCGGTGTTGACGATCGGCCAATGGACCGAAATGGGTTGCATGCTGCTGTTCCCCTGGCTGGTCCGCCGGTACGGCCTGAAGACAATGATGCTGGTCGGCTTGCTCGGTTGGATGACGCGGAACGCGATTCTGGCCTGGGGGCCGGTCGACCTGATCGTCGCCGTCGCCCTGCCGTTGCACGGGTCGAGTTACGTGTTCTTCACCATCCTCGGCACGCTGTTCGTGGACCGCGAAGCCCCGCCGCACTTGCGGGCCGGGTCGCAGGCGCTGGTCACGTTTCTTTCGTCGGGGCCGGCGGTGCTGGCCGGGTATGAGGTCGCCGGAGCCACGGCGGATCGCTGGGGGAACGAATGGTCGTACGTCTGGGCCGTGCCCATGGTCGGCTGCGCGGTCGGGGCCGCAATTTTCGCTATGTTTTTCCGTGAGCCCCTTCCCGCCAAGTCTCCCGGTGGCGACTGATGGCCCGCTATTTCAAGTACAAATCGACCGACGATTTACTCGCCGAGAACGCCCGACTCGGGATCGACCTCCGATTTTCGACCGACTTTGCGCCGCTGTTCCAGCCCCGGCCGGTCGGGCCGCGGACCGTGGGCAATTCGTGGTGCATCCACCCGATGGAAGGGTGCGACGGCGAGTTGGACGGCCGGCCGGGCGAACTGACCGTCCGCCGGTTCCGACGCTTCGGCGACGGCGGGGCCAAGCTGATCTGGGGCGAAGCCTGTGCGGTGGTCGAAGACGCCCGGGCCAGCCCCCGGCAGATTATGTTGAACGAAACGACTCGGGACGACTTCGCCCGCATGGTGGACCAGACGCGGGCGGCACACCGCGCGGCAAACGGGAACGATTCCGACCTCCTGATCGGCCTGCAACTGACGCACTCCGGCCGCTACAGCTACCGCCGCCCGGTCCTCGTTTGCCCCGACCCGCTCCTCGTCGGCCGATACAAGGTGACGGCTCAGACGCCCCTCATCACGGACGACGAATTGAAGCGGCTGGTCGATCCTTACGTGGCGGCCACGAAACTCGCCGCTACCGTCGGATTCGACTTCGTCGACGTCAAACAGTGCCACCGCTATCTCCTGAGCGAACTCCTCGGAGCGCGGAACCGCTCCGGCCCGTTCGGCGGCAGCTACGAAAACCGCACCCGGCTCGCACGGGACATCTTCACTGCCGTGCGCGCGGCCGTGCCCGGCACCCTCCTCGCCACACGGCTGAACATCTTCGATTCGATCCCTTACCGGAAAGGGCCCGCCGGCGACGGCGAACCCGAACCCTGGTCCGCACCGCTTGCGAACGGCTGGGGTATGAGTGAAACCGACCCGTTCGTCCCGGACCTGACCGAGCCACTGCGGTGGATCGCGGACATGCGATCTCTCGGCGTCGTGCTCGTCAACACGTCGATGGGCAACCCGTACGCCCAGCCGCACGTCGGGCGGCCGTTCGAATACCCCCCGCCCGACGGGTACGAGTCCCCCGAACACCCGCTCGTCGGCGTGGACCGCCAGTTTCAGGCCACGGCCACGATTCAACGGGCGTTCCCGGACCTCGCCGTGGTCGGCACCGGGTATAGCTACCTGCAGGAGTTTTTGCCCCACGCGGGGGCCGCCAACCTCCGCGACAACCGGGTGTCGTTCGTCGGCCTCGGCCGGGCGTCCCTCGCCCAGCCCGACCTCGTTCGCCGGCTCCGAGACACCGGGACGGTGGACCGAAAACGGGTCTGCCGCACGTTCAGCTACTGCACCGCCCTCATGAGAGCCAAGGACCACCCCCTCGGCCAGTTTCCGACCGGCTGCCCGCCGTTCGACAAAGAAATTTATGACCCGATCTGGAAGGAAGTGCAGCAACTCGGGAAACGGAAGCTCGACGAGCCGGGAACGTGACCGGCCGGTGCGGTATCCCCCTTGACCGATCCGCCGCCAACCGCGTACCTTTCCGCAGTCCCCGACCGGAGGTGGCCGATGGCCCGGACCCCGCTTGTTCTGCTTTGGTTGTTCGGTTTCACCGCGTCCGCGTCCTCTCAAACCATTCGCCTGGCGGAATCGACGGTGCCGGGGAATTGTTTCCGGGTCGAGCTGTCGCTGGCCGTATCGGGGAAATTGAAAGTTCAGTTGCCGGGCGGCAAAGCGGGGAGCGAATCACTGGAAGCCATCGCATCACACGTTTACACCGAGCGGGTGGAATCGGAAAATCGGGCGGTCCGGTACTACACGAAAGCCACGGCCACGAGCGTAATCGCCGGGGCGAAGCAGGTCCGCGAACTGTCCGCGCCGCACCGGCTGATCGTCGCCCGCCCGCCCGTGGGCGTTCCGCAGCACTTCAACCCGGATAGCCCGCTCACGCGGGAAGAACTCGAACTGGTGAGCGAACACTTCGATTCGCTCCTGCTGCCCCGACTGCTGCCCGGAAAAGACGTGGCACCCGGCGAAAGCTGGAAGATTCCGGACGCGGTGGCCAAGGCCGCCTGCTTCTTCGAAGAGTTGACCGTCAATACTCTCGAAGGAAAACTGATCGACGTTCAGAACGGCGTGGCGGAGTTCGCCGTCGAAGGCTCGGCCGAGGGAACCGAACTCGGGGCGGCGGTCAAAGTGCGGGTGACGGCGAAGGGCCGATTCGACCTGGCGACGAAGCGGGTGGTGTCCCTGACCTGGTCGCAGGAAGACGACCGCGGCCAGGGCCCGGCCAGCCCGGCGGCGGAGCTGAAAGCGACCGTCAAGCTGAAACGCGAAGCCCTCGCCGCGGAACCCGACGAGTTGAATGCCGCGGCGCGGGCGAAAGTGCCGGCGGGGGCGATTCCCGAATCATTGCTGCAACTTCGGTACACGGAACCTGCGGGGAAGTACTCGTTTCTCCACTCGCGGGGCTGGCACGTGACCGGCCAGGTCGGCGAACACCTGGTGCTCCGGCTGGTGGAAAACGGCGATTGGATCGCTCAAGCGAACATTCTGTCGCTGAAGCCCCCGCACGGGGCCAACCACATGACCCCGGCGGCGTTTAAGGACGCGATCGCGAAACAGCCCGGGTGGGAGCCGGCGGGAATCGCGGCCGACGGCGAACTCCCCACCGGCCCCGGCCGCTGGCTCTACCGCGTCGCCGCCGTCGGCAAGCAGGACGGCCTCGCCGTCGTTCAGGCCTTCTTCTGCCTCTCCGACGCGGCCGGAAACCAGGTGGTCGTCACCGTCATCGCCCGGGACGACCGGGCCGCGAAACTCGGGACCCGGGACGTCGCCCTCGTCAACGCGATCGAATTCCCCGGGAAGAAGTGACGCCGGAGTTCCGCAGTTCCGGTTCCCGCGGGGGGCGAGAATTGTTATCGTAACATGGTCCGCCGCAGCCTCGCGGCCGGGCCGGGCGCGAGGGCCGTATGCGGATCGGCGTCGTCAGCGACACCCACGACCGGTCGGAAGCGGTCGCCGAGGCCGTACGTCTTCTCGCCCAGAATTGCGTCGAACTCGTCCTGCATTGCGGCGATATCGAATCCGTCGAGACGGTCGAACTGTTCAAACCGATTCCCACACACTTCGTTTTCGGCAACTGGGACAAGGAAAAATCCAAGCTCGCCGCCGCCATCAAGTCCATCGGCGGCACGTCCCACGACGGGTTCGGGGCCATCGAACTCGCCGGCAAACGGGTCGCATGGATTCACAGCCACGAACGGCACCAACTCTACCAACTCGAACACAGCGACTATTTCGACTACCTCTTCTACGGCCACACCCACGTCCGCGAGCAGCACCGCACGGGAAAGACCCTCGTCGCCAATCCCGGAGCCCTGTTCCGCGCCAACCCGAAAACCTGCATCGTCCTCGATCTGAAAACCGGCGACTTGAAACCGGTCATCGTGCCCGTGGCCCTGAAACCCAACGAAACCGCGGTGTCCGAAGCCATCGGCTCGGTCGTCATGGATTCGCCGGAAGAGCTGAGCGAGTCGGCGTAAACACGGACCGGGAATGTGACGCGGCGTTTGCCGGCCGAACTGAATAAGCAATGTCCGCCCATTCACCCGGGAAAGAATTCGGAAAATTCGAAACGAAACCTAATCGTCGTCATCATCCTCTTCGTCCTCGTCGTCTTCATCGTCTTCGTCTTCGTCCTCCTCGGGTCCGCCCGTGGTTTCCTTGAACCCGGCAATGACTTTCGGATCGCGAAGGGTGATGAGGGCGAACAGGCCGACGAGGAGCGGAATGCTGCCCAGAACCCCCCCGGCAATGGCCCAGGCGTAGGACTCCAGGTTTTGCATTTTGAAGGCCCCGAAGCAGACCAATCCGCCCCAGAGAAACATGAGCAGGCCGAGCCCGACGTACGGCAATTTCTCGTTAATCTCGTCGTCGCTTGGAGAGACGTCGGTGAAGATCAGATTCCAGACGAAGATGAGAATAACGGCGATCCCGGCGATGGACGTGATGACGCCGGCGAAAATCAGGAGATTGGTCGGGAGGACGAGTGCGGCGGAAGCCGGGCCGCGGGCACTCCGCTTGTGCTTCTCCTGCAGGTTGGTGAATTTCGGCTTGTTCTTCGCGGCGGCGGCCTTCTCGGCCTCCGATTCCTTGCTCACGACGTAGGCGGTGATGTTCCCCGGTGCGTCCTCGTCGTCGTCGTGCCGGGCGGTCGGGGCGGGTTCGGGCACCGCCACGGCCTTCGTCGGGGCCGCCTTCCGCACCGGCTTCGCCGGCGCCTCTTTCGCGACCGCAAACGTATCCTTCTTCGGAATGAAAACGTACTCGCAATTCCCGCAGCGGACCTTTTTCCCGGCCGGGACTTCCTGGTCCAGGTCCAACGTTTCTTTGCAATTCGGGCAGGTATAGCTATGCATGGCTGGTCGTCGGAAGGAAAAGGAGACGGTTCCGGTTCGGCCCCCACCACTGTATCGGCTTAGCCCGGCTTGTTCCAGACGGCGAGGGTGGCTTGTTGGCCGAGGACGCGGAGGCGAAGTTGGCGAATCGGCACCCACCGTACCGCCTCCGCGGCTGCCCGCAACGGTTCGGGTTCGCCGACGAGGTAGACGGCCCGGCCTCCCGGTATCAGAACCCGGTCCGCTTCGCGGACCATGTGACGGTACAGTTCGCCGATCTTCTCCGGGGCAGAAAGTTGCTTTCCGAAAGGGGGGTTGGAGATCACCCGGTCGACGGACGCGGCGGATAAGGGGAGGGCCGTCGCGTCCCAGCGGACGAGTTCCGCGGGGCCTACGCCCGCCAGGTTTTCGTCGGCACAATGGACTGCGTTCGGGTCCTCGTCGCCGCCGAGGACGGCGACCGTTCCCGCCTTCCGCTTCCGGGCGAGTTCGATCTGCTCCGCCAGAATCGTGCCGGCCCCGCACATCGGGTCGAGCACCGTCATGCCCGGCCCGGCCCCGGCGAGGCGGACCATCGCGGCGGCGACCGTCGGCCGCAACGACGCCGCCACGTGCTCGGTCTTGTACGTTCGGTGTCGCATCGTCCGGTCCGACAGCCGAAGCCCGCAGACCGCCGTCTTGCCCAAGATTTGCAGCCAGATTTCTAGCCAGGCATTTTCCTCCGCCGGCAGCCACCCGGCCGGAATTTTCCCCGCCAGACCGTCCGCCATCGCGTCGAGGGCGTCCACCCGCCGGTACCCGTGTTCCCCCTGCATCTGAGCGACGAGGTGAAACGTCGGCTTCCCCTTCTTCATCGGCCGCAGGGCGTGGTGAATGCGGAAGAGCGCCGGCCAGTCGGCTTTTCGGGCCGTCCAGCTCTGGATCGTCTTGAGGTCGGCGGAAGAATAACTCAGGCTGTCCGACCCCCAAGCCAACAGGAACACGTCTTCCGTTGTCCGCAGGGCCAGTAGCCGTTCGTCGATTGCGTTCACCCGAAAGACGACGATACCGCGAGCCGCTTTCTTTACGTCTCCGCCCAAGTCGCGGGTAATTTCGTCCGCGGCCATCGGCTCCATGCCGGGCTGAACCGTGGCGAAACATGCCGGCAAAGGCGATTCGGTGCGACGGGGAGACGAGCGGGCCATGCCTTCAGGGTACGAATACCCCATACCCGTTGCGACTCGCCGTTGCCGATCCCTCCCCCCGGTCGCTATAACATCCGGTCTTCGGCCACGCCATTTGGGGTGCCGGCTCTCGCACGCTCGGCCGACGTGCGGCAAGGTCCGGCCCGGGGAATTCTCATGACCGAAACGATGATCGACCTGCGCGCCCTCCTCGTCGAACGTGAAGACTTTGAAGGCAGCATGGTGTCGAAACTCCGTGAAGGGCTGGCTCAGGGGCCGACGCAGATTCGCGGATTGAAGGATATCACCGATACGCTGACGAAACGTCTCGCCACTGCGGCCGGGCCGGTGCAGAAAAAACTGCACCTGAAACTCGGCGTCGTGCAGTATTTCCTCGGACACATGTCGGCCGCGGTCGAACACCTGAAACAGGCGGACGGACCGCTCGCTGCGTTCTTCCTCGGCAGGGCGTACGCCCACCGCGGCGAATACGAAGATGCCTACAAGGCGTTCGATAAAGCCGAAAAGACCGGATACGCCGCCCAGCAGGTCCAGCTTCAGAAAGCTGGCATCCTCCGACTGCAGGGCCACGCGACCGAAGCCAAAGCGATTCTGGCCAAGGTCAAGGACATGGCGGCCCACAACGCCGAGTATCACTTTCAGGACGGCGGGCTGGCCGAGGCGGAAGGGGATTTGGCCCGGGCCGTGAAGGGGTACGAACGGGCCGCCGAACTCGACCCGTCCCACTCCGGAGCCATGTTCCGGCTCGCGTTCCTCAACGATCTCTCCGGGAACGACGAAGAGGCGATCCAGTATTACGAGAAGTGCCTGAAGCACCCGCCCGTGGCCAAGGGGGTGTTGAACAACCTGGGCGTGCTGTACGAAGACCACAACCAGTACGACCGGGCGGCCGACTGCTACCGCCGGTTGCACAAGTCGGACCCGATGGACGAACGGGCGCGCCTGTTCTGTAAAGACGCCGAAGCCTCCCTGTCCATGTACTACAGCCCGGAAGAAGAGCAGGTCAGCCAGGCGTTCCGGCAGGTGATGGAAGTGCCGATCACCGATTTCGAGCTCTCCGTCCGCAGCCGAAACTGCCTGAAACGGATGAACATCCGCACCCTCGGCGACCTGACCCGGGTGACCGAACAGCAACTGCTCTCCAGCAAGAATTTCGGCGAAACCTCGCTCGAAGAGATTCGGGCGATTATGAACGCCAAATCGCTCCGCGTCGGGCAATCGCTGGAAACGGGACAGCAGTACGAATTCCGGGCGAAATCGGCCCCGAACATGTCGGCCGAGGAGGCCGCGGTGCTGAACAAACCGGTCAGCGACCTGAACCTGTCGGTGCGGGCGCGGAAGTGCATGAACCGGCTCAATCTCGCCACTCTGGCCGAGCTCGTTCAGCGCACCGCCGACGACCTGCTCGAAGCCAAGAACTTCGGCGTGACCTCACTGACCGAAGTGCGGGAAAAACTTCAGCAACTCGGGCTGAAGCTGCGGGGGGATTGAGCGGATCGTGACGTCACGGACTCGGCACAAGTCCAAACTGGATTTCGTCGTGCGCCGATTGTCCGTTCATTCATTCGTCGCGTGTAACCGATCCCGTGTCGTCCCTCCAGTGGGGGCGGAGCAATCTGTATGTCTTGAAAGGTGTCGGCCACAGTCGGATGGTGCCGGCCGGTACACCATTCCCGACCATGCTCGACCGCATCGACCTTTATGCCCGGTTTTTCGACGGTCGCGCCACCGCCCTGTTTGAACTACGGGTATACTGGATCGACGCTCCCGACGGGCCCGAACTGGTGGAGGCGTATGGGCCGGTGCGAATTCGTTTTCGACCCGGGGAGCCGGCCCGGGATTGGGTGGTCCGATTGTTAGGAGTAACGGTACCCGGACTCGGACGATATGCCTTTCAGTTGAAAAAGTTGGGGAAGGTACGATCCCGGCTTTTCGCGACTGACTACATCACAATCGTGGAGGAACCATGAGTCGTAAATACCCGGCGCCGAACCCGAAGGACCACGTTGACGAGGAACGAGGGATTACCGTCCTGTACCCCCGATCGGGACGATCGATCGTCGGCGGCATCAGTTTCGACCGCCCGCGACGCACGGCGACGAAATCGAAAACCTGCAATAAACCGACCGGACGGTGGAAGAAGTCGTCCGGTTCAAAATAACTTCGCACCGTGAGCCACACCCGTCCGCGGAGACTTGCCCGATGACCGGCCGCCTCGCCGAAGACTCGACCCTCCAGCTCAAGCTCTGGCACCTTTTCCGCGACTATTTCGACCTCGCCGAGAAGAAGCGGCGGTGGAATTGCACCGACGACATCCCCTGGTCGGATTGCAACAAGAACCTCGACCCCGCCATTTCGGACGTGGTTTGGACGTTCTGTGCCGTCGAGATGTTCCTGCCGGACTACCTGAGCAAGTCGATCCCGATGGTCCGCGACAACCGCGGGCGGGCGTGGATGTTCGCCAACTGGGGGTACGAGGAACTCAAGCACTCGCTGGCCCTGGGCGACTGGCTTTTGCACTCCGGCTGGCGGACCGACGAGGAAATGCAGGATCTGGCCGACGGCGTGTTCAAGGAAGAATACGACCTGCCCTACGACAACCCACTGTTCATGGTCTGCTACACCACTTTCCAGGAACTCGCCACCGGGGTGCACTATCGAAACCTGAAACGGGTCGTCGGCGGGAAATGCCCGGCTCTGGACAAAGCCCTCTCGCTGATCAGCATCGACGAATCGGCCCACGCCGACTTCTTCAGAAAAGTGTTCGAAACGTACCTGGAATTCGACCGCCGTGAAGCCTTGGGCGCGCTATATGAAGTCATCAAGGGGTTTCAGATGCCGGCAGTGAATTTGCTCATCGACGGCCAACGTAGGGCGGCCGCGGTTCGCGAACTGAACATTTTCGACGAGTCGACCTTCTACGGCACCGTGGTCACTCCCATCCTCGACAAATTGGGCGTGACCAAGCAGGAGATGAAAGTCTATGCGAAACGGGAACGGGCGAACGTGACGGCGTCGCTGCCGAAAAAGGGCTAGTGTGCTGGATTGAGAGTTCGTTGATAACGAGCCGCGCACGAAGTAAGCGACGGATCGTGCATGCCGCTTATTTCGTGCGCGGCTCCTCGTCGTCCACGGCTCTCGTCGGCCGGTCACACCTTAGGATATTTCGTCTTCACCTCGAACGTGCCGTCCGGCAAGGGATGCCGTTCATAGTCGCCGAAGAGGTTCGGCGATTCCTGGATGAGCTGATCGAGAATAACGTTGGCGAGCTTGCGGATTTCGGGTTCGGCATAGGCACTGCCGCGCTGTTCGAGGAAGTGCCGCCAGGCCCGGGCGTTCGCGGTAACGGTAATCTTCGTTTCGGTCGCGTTCGGCAAAACGCTCCGCGCGGCCTGTCGGGCGGTCTTACGCCGAGTCGTGCGGTCCGCGTCGGGCGGGAGCATCGCGGCCGCCGCCGCCGCGGGGTCGGCCAGCTTTGCGTTCAACCGCTCGGCCAACGTCACGTACGCCCGGTGCGCATGTCCCACCGCGTCCAGCCAAATCGCGTGCAAATCCGGGTCGTTCGCGATCACGTCCGGTTCGACGTATTCGGCCACCGATTCGTCCACGTACCGCTGCGACAGTTGCGAATAGGCAAACCCGGCCCGGTGCCGGACGAGTTCGTGCGTCAGCGTGCGGGAGACGCCGGTGATCAGCAGGCTCCAGACGGCGTGTTCGAGTACGGACCCGTGACCCACTTCCTTGATGTGGTGCAGGTATGCCCCGTTCCCGCCGGGCCGGGGTTTGGCGAAACTCATGTAACAAACCCGCCCCGCCGTTTCGGTAATTACCTCGGCGGCCACTTCGCTGTCGGTTTGCCAACTCACCCCGTGGTCGGCCAGGAACCGGTCGAGTTCGGCCTGCCGCAGTTCCTGCTTCCCGAGCAGGTATACCGTTGGGGCGGTCAGGATGCGGATGCCGTTACTCTCAGCCATGTCAAAGAATCCTTTTTCGTCGGAGACTGATCCGGTAAAGTTTACGGAACCGGCATGACCCGACCCGGGTAAGAGCCGGGCGGTCTACGCTTGGGAAAGAAAATTGACCATCTTGGCTGCCCTGGTAACGCGTGCACGCTATTTTCCGCACCCCGGAAGGGCCGGACGACCCCTCGCGCCGCCGGCCGGTTCGGGTATACTGACACGCGACGACAATTCCCCTGCCCCGGCGGACGTATGCCGAGCGGACGTTGCTACGCCCGGATTGCCCTCCTGACCGTCGCCCTGAGTGCGTGGGCGGGATCGGCCCAGGACCTGCCCAAGCCGGCGAAGGACAAGGACGCCGCGGTCAAACTGCCGGACGGTACGATTGTTTTCTATTCCAAAACCCCGGACGACACGAACGCACCCGTCGAAGGCGTTCGACTTTCGGCGAAAGAGTACCGGGCGCTCGTCGAACAGGGCGAGCAGTTGAAGAAGCTGAAGGACGGCGTCAAGCCCGTCGGGCCGAGCGAGTGCCACGTGACCGGCCGGGTGGCGACCCGCGGCGATCGCAGCGTCGCCGAGATCGCACTCGCGTATCGATTCCGCACGACGGCGGAGCGGTCGGTCGTAATCCTCGGCGGCGGCCGGACGTTTCCCACGTCGGCCAAAATCGACGACGGGGCCCTGCCCGTGCTCGTCGCGGCCGACGACGGCCTGTCGGTCCTCGTCGAACACGCGGGGGAGCACGCACTCACCTTGACCGTCGAAGCCCCCGTGACCGCCCGCGGGTTCAACGGCGAACTCGGGTTCGACGTCGGCCTGCCGAAGGCCGCCATCACCTCGCTTTCGTTCGATTCGCCGTACCCGGCCAATGCGAAGGGGAAGCGGGTATCCGTTTCGGTGCGGGGCAACGATCCGAATGCGAAACCGGGCGCCCTCCGTCGCACCAGTCACGACCCGACGGCGTTATCCAGGGAACCAGTCCCACTCGGAGCGGCCGACCTGGTGGAAGTGACCTGGGACGCACCGTCCGCGGGCGGCGGGTCGGTGCCGATGGCGTTGGTCGTCGAAACGGACGTCGCGGTCCGGGTCGAAGACACGCAAATCGTTACGACGGCCAAAGTGAAGCTCAAAGGGGACACCGCCCGGGAATGGGCATTCGTGTTGCCGGCTGGCGCGGTCGTCGGCGTGGACCGGACCGTTGCGGTCAAGGCCTCGGACCCGGCCGCGGGTTCGCGGCCGGAGGTCACAAAGCCAACCGAACAGTCGGGCACCGGTCGATGGCTCGTGGAATTGCCCGACGTGGCCGACTGGACGTTGACAGCGGTCGTCCGCACGCCCCGGCCCGCGGCGGGAACGCCGGGACATACTGGGCCGTTCCCGATCGGGCCGGTGGTCGTGCGAAACGTCCTGCGGCAAACGGGCACGGTGCGGATTGCCGGCCCTTCCGACGTCCGACTCGCGTATTCGTATGGAAGTGAACTTCGCCCAACCGACCCGGCCGCGGGTGACTCGGCCGCATTCCAATTCCAGACCGTGCCGGTAGCGACCGGCGACCGCTTCCCGCCGCTTCTCACTCTCACCGCCATGCCCGATCCCGGGGTGGTCTTGCTGAAGCCGCAGTACCGATTACGGCTGACCCCGGCCGGATGGCGGATCCATGCCGACCTGCACGTGACGCCGATTCGCACGGGCATCACCCAATTCCGGGTCGAAAGCCCGGACAACTGGCCGACGGTGGAATTCGGGCCGCCCGAAATTGCCGAGAATGCCGTGACGGAATCGACCAAACCGCGCCGCGTCACCGCGATCCGTTTCGACACGGCCCGGCACGACCCGTTCGACCTTACATTGGACGTGACGTTGCCCACTTCCATGGGAGACCGGTCGGCCGAACTCGCACTCCCGGCATTCTTGAACGTGCGGGTGCGGGAATCGGTCGTCTCGGTCGCGGTGCCGCCGGGAATCGAAATGCACGGCACGGTTCTCCAGGGTGCCGAGCAAATCGGGCATCCGATCGAGCTACTCCCACCGACGCCCGGCACTCCGGGAAAGCCGGCCGGGAATTCGCTAACCGCGACGCTCACGAAGGCGGCGTCTCGGGTCATCCTGAATTGGCAACCGTTTCGGCCTCCGCTCGCCGCCGACCTTCACGCCGACGTCACTGTGCAGGACCGGCAGATCGTGGTCGTCGAGACGATGGATTTTCATTCGGCGGACCCGGTCGGCCGGCCGCTCCGGTTGCACGGGCCGGTCGGCGCGGTCGGGCTTCGCGGTCAACCGATTCTGACGCCCGCCGGGCCGGGCGAATGGACCGTGACACCTCCCGCGGACAGGGCTAAGGATTTCGCCCTGAATTTGACCTATGCGGTCCCGATCCGCCCAGATGCGGGGACGAACATTCCCGTGGGCCTGATTTGGTCCGAAGACGCGACGCACACGGACGCGGTCGCACAAGTCTGGTCCGGAATGGACCGGCGGTTAAACGGGTTCGACGGCCCGTGGCGTGAGTCGCAGTCCGTTCCTTCGCCGACCCGGGCATCGTGGCCCGGCTTGACGCTGAAAGCGACGCGCGGCCCGGACGAAACCCCGCCCGACCTGGCGGTAGCATTGGCCGATTCGGATACCGCGCCGACCCGAGCGATGATTGACCGGGGACTCGTCCAAGTCTGGTTTTCGGCCGACGGCGAGAGTGCGTGCCGGGCGCGATTCGTGCTTTCCCACTGGCCTGCCGCCGGCGTCATTCTCGATCTGCCCGATTCCCAGGTAGAAATCTGGCTCGACGGGAAACGAGTGGAGGGATTGCCACCCGCCGCCCCCGCGGACGGCTACGCTTCGGCGGTGCGAGTGCCTTTGCCCGAGCCGAAGTTCGGCCGGGCGATTGTCGTGCTCGACGTCCGTTTCGTCGGGGCCAAGTCCGCCCTGCGGTACGCCGTTTTACCCCCGCACGTGCGCGCCGCTGCGTCCAAGAATCCGCCGCGGTGGCAGGTAATTCCCCCGCCCGGTACGGTGGCCCTGAACCTGTCCGGTGAACTCGCGGCGGAAACCCGCTGGCTTTGGCACGGCGGGCGATTCCTCCCCGCCCCGGTCGGCACGACCGCGGAACTCGACCGGTGGATCCAGGACGGGACAGAGCCAACGACCTCCGGAGACGAAGCTGGCCTGGTGGGTAAGCAAATCGATTTTGGAAAGTCGATTCGACTCGTGCTATTGCCAATGACCGCCTGGTCGGCCACTTGCTCCGTTATCGTGCTGATCGCCGGTCTAACGCTGGCCCGGCTGAAAAATGGACTTGGCGTGGTCATCATCATTATCGGCGTGCTGTCGGTGGCGGCTTACCTCGGGTTTCCGCAGCCCTTCGGGCAACTTATCGCCGCCGCGCAGCCCGGCCTCCTGGCCGTTGCGGTCGTATTAATCGGCCAGGCCACCGTTCGGGGCTACTACCGCCGCCGCATCACCAACCTGCCCGGGTTCTCGCGTATTCCGGTGGAATCGCCGTCGGGAAATTCCGCGGGCGAACCGGTCGCCGCTTCCGCACTGGCCGGGAAATCACCGACATGATTCGCTGGTTGCCGGTTCTCGGATTGTGTCTCGGAGTCGTTGCGGCTCCCGCGGCGGACCAAAAACCCTTTGTCGCCATCGCGGGGGGTGCGACGGCGGTGGACGGACATGAAACCGTTGAAGACCCGTTCCCGCTCCGCCGATTATTCGTGCCGTCGAACCAACTGCAGGCGAGCATCGCGGCCGCCTCGGACGGCCCTTACGTCCGAATTTCACGGTCGGCATTCGAAGAGAAAGTTCGAGCGGCGGTACGGGCGAAAGCCGCAACATCCCCTCATCTCGTCGCCGCGAAGTATGCGGTGACGTCCACGGGCGGTCGGATCTCGGGCACGGGTTCCTGGACCATCGCCTTCCCGGCCGGCAGACCCGGACCCGTCCCGCTGGACCCCCTGCGAATTGCCATCGATCGCGCGACCTGGGAGAACGGGACGCCCGCCGTCATTTATCGACCAACGACCGGTCCGCCCGTGCTCTGGGCCGACCCAACCGCCGGATCGAGCGTGCGATTCGACTGGTCCGCCCGGGCCGTTGAGGAACCGGGGGAACGCCGTTTCGACTTGAGGCTTCCGATCGCCGCGATTGCGACGATGGATATTACGGCACCCGAAACCGACGCCGTGGCAGTTAGCCGAACCGATGCGCTCGTCACTGGCCCCTTCTCCGGGCCGAACGATCACCTGCGGCGCTGGCGGCTGTCGTTCGGCGGCCAACCCCGAGTCGAATTGACCGTCCGAACCGGCACCTCGACCGGCGGGCTCGCCCCGGCCGTGCGAGCGGCCGTCGAATCTACTTTCGACATCGCCCCGGGGCAGACCGACGCCACCTTTGCATTCGACCTCGACCCCGTTCGCGGTTCGGCTGCCGAATGGCTATTCGATACCGACCCCCGGTTAAGGGTGGTCGGCGTGACGGTCCGTGCGGGTGGGACGTGGGAAGCGGCCGCATCACCCGATGGCGTCGCCCCGGGCCGCGTGCGGGTTCGTCCGGCGGACCCCGAGGCGGTCGGCCGGGTGACGGTTCGAGCGGTCGCCGTCATCCCGTCGGCCGGTGACCGATGGCCGCTACCGACCGTTCGCCCCGTCCACGGCTTACCCGGGGAGGAAACCGCCGTCATTCGCCTGCACCCGGACCTCGCACTTGAAAACCTGGACCCCGGCGATTTTCTCGTCACAGATACTTCCGTGTCAACGGACCGTCACTACTCCGTTTCCCTCACGGGTGCTTTGGCACTCGAATCGGATCGGCCGACTCGAGCGGTACCGACCCTCCGCATCAGACCCGCCGAATCCGGCGTCGCCACGAATGAAACTCTCGTTTGGAATGTCCGCCAAGATAAACCAACGCTGGCCGTGACCCTCACGATAAATCCCGTGCGCGGACCGGTGGACCACCTGACCGTTCGCTTGCCGAACGGTTACGTCCCGTTATCCGCGACGGCCACCCCCGACGACCCGGCCGCGACCTGGGCCAAAGCCAAGAGTTCGGCAACTGACTGGACGTGGGAGCCGAGTCGGCCCTGGGTCGCGGGAAAGACTTCGACGCTGCACCTGAAACTCGTGGGGCCGCCAATCGCACCGGACAAGGGTGTTGCGTTCCCCCAATTGGAAGTCCTGTCGAGCAGGACGCGGAGTGGTTCATTTCAAGTGGACCTCTCGCCCGGATTCGACGGGGCCACGACTCCTCCCGTTCCTGCCGGCGGATTGTCGTATCGTGGGATTACTCCGGCCGGCGTCCTCGTCATTCGACCGCGGCCGGCTCCCGAAGTACCATCGCCACAACATAAACCGAATTCAACCCGGCATGCGGTTGAACCACTTCCGAATGCAGTCGTAACCAAAGACGGCGTCTGTTATTGGTTCACCTCTGCCGAGGCGTACCTCGACACGCCCGGCATAACTTACACGGCGTCCGGTTTCATCGAACCGACCCAATCCCGGTCGTTTCCACTCTTTTTTCCAGCCCCGTTGGAACTCGTTTCACTTCGCGTGGCCGATCGGTGGGTGGACGATCCCAAACGGAGCGAAAATACAGTGCTGGTTCCCGTGCCTTCCGTTCCGGACCGGCCCGTCCCGTTCGAATTGAAACTTCGCGGCCCATCACCCGAAGCAATTGGTAGTGCCACCTGGAATCTTTCTCCCAATCTCCCGCCGATTCATTGGTCCACGAGCCCGGAGTACCGTCTCTACCCGGGGCTGAATCGCGAACGCACGGCGACCGCAACGGGCGTCGTACGGACGTCCCGGGTGATTGCGGCCGGTCTTGTCGCGGCCTTGTTCGTTCTCGTTTTCTGCATTCGATATCGCTCCCGGGCTTTCGGGCGGTTCTTCGCATTCATTTTGCTCCTCATGCTGGGCGGCGGTTTGGTATTTCTTCCCGGCGGTTGGAGTTTGGTGCTCGGCCCACCGTTCGCCGTGGCGGCGATGGCGAGTGCATTGATTTTTTCCCGTCTCGTAACGGCGGGCCGGGTTGCCGCCGCGGCAGGACTCGCGGTTGCCGTCGCGCCGGCCGTCGCCCAAGCTCCTGACCCGGTCACGGTCTTCCTCGTGCGGGAAGACACGGACGAACTCTTCGTCTACGCGCCTCAAACTGTGCTCGACCGTCTCGATACCTTGGCTGCGGGATCGCTGCCCGAATGGGTTATTTCGACGGCGGTTTACTCGGTCGACGAAACCGACGACGGGGCTGCCGTGACGGCAACGTATTCGGTCTACGTCTCCCGGCCGATTTCGCGACCCGTCCTGATCCCCCTCACCGGAATCCGGCTTACGGGAATGACGCTCGACGGCCGGCCCGCATTCCCTACGGCCAAAGCCGACGGCTACGCCGTTGCCATTCCGGACGTAGGACGCCACGAATTCGTGGCCAAATTCCACGTCCCCCCAACCCGGCCGGGGGCGGATCGGGAAATATCCTTCGGCGGACCGGACGTCCCCCAATCCCTTTTGACGTTTTTGGGTCAACCCACGTCCCGCCAGCCGACAGTCCCCGGTAGCCGCGGTTATCAGTTGGTCGCAGGGTCGAATTTGACGGCGGAGTTGGGCGGCGGAAAGATCGTTGCGGTAAGGTGGCGACACGGTCCGCTAGTGACGCAACCCAAACTCGTCGTTCGCGAAGCCGCCGTCTGGGACCTCAATCGGGCGGACTCGACACTCTCCACTGCGTTCCTGCTCCGAACCGAAAGGGGAGGTGTGCCCGAACTCGCCGTAAGAGTTCCCTCCGGGTTAGAACCGGAACGCGCCACGGTCCGCTCCATCGATCTGGCCGGAAACTTTTCTACTCCCACCGGCGTGCGGAACTGGAAGATCGGACCGGAGGTTGCCGGTTTTCGCACCTTGACCCTGACGTTTGCGAACCCGATCGAAAACCGGGCCGTCGTCTCGATAAAGTTCGTACCGAACTGCGTCCCGTCGAACCATCCCGTGCTGCGGTTCCCGCAGGTCGACGATGCCGAGGCGGTCTACGGAATACGGTGCCAGGGGATATCCGCCGATTTCCCAACCCGGGGCGGAACGGAAGAGATTCCGATCGAAGCGGTCGTCCGGGAATTCGGCAAGGTTCCCGAGTTGCAACTGGACCAGAAGCCGGCAACGCTGGCGCTTCGACCGCTTGGGCCGGAACCGGTCGCACTCCGACCGACGATACATCCCACGGCCGGGCCAACGGAATGGGTGCAAACGGTTCAATGGACGGTCGGGCCGCGGGCCGATGCGGAAGGATCGGTTCAGTGGTCGTCGACCGGCGAGGCTCCGGCTGCCGTACCGTTTGACCTTCCCGTCGCAATGAATTTGTCGGACTTGACCGGCCTCGACGTTTACGCACGGACCCGGTCGGGTTCTCGCGTGATAGCTTGGCTCAAGAAGCCGACGAAGACGGGCTCTTTCACCTGGCGCAGTTCACAGCCCGTTAACAAGGGCGAGGCCGAGTTGCCTGTGCCGGCTGCCGCCGGGGTCGTCCGATTTCTCGTTCGCCCCGCGGACGGATGGACAATTTCCGTACTTCCGTCTGCGGGTGTAATCGTCGAACCGACCAAACAAAGTGAGTTCGCCGTCACAACCGGGCCGGGAGTCCGATCCGTGCGCATCCTTGTCCGCCGTTCGGAATAATGGGGACGTCGGTTCGATCAAAACTTCTTGAGCCGCGTCGCAAGCCCTCCGGGTTTACCCAATCCCACCCGCTTCGCTTATCGGTCGATTTTTCGCCACACGTCTACGCGGTCTCCGCGGGTTCCTGATTTTGCCCGAATTCCCTCAAGTTCCGTGGTGAACCGGCCGGGGTTGAACCAGAATGCAGTCACGTATCGAAACCCCGTGCGGTTCCATGCACCTGCTCCATACCCTTTTGAACCCTCGGCTGGCCGTCGCTATCGCGACGGCCCTGGGGACGTGCGGGTTCGGGGTCTCGGCCGAGCCGCCCGGTTTCGGGTCGAACGACGCGGTGCAACTCAAAGCTAAAGCCGCATTGGAGAAAGATCCGGTTCTCAAGAACTTGAACCTCTGGCTGAGCGTCAGCGACGGCGTCGTGCTGGTGAACGGCGGCGTACCGGACGAAGTCACGAAGGGAAAAATCGAGGCGGTGCTGGCGAAAGTGCCCGGCGTCAGCGTGGTGCGTGTGACCGCCTGGGTGGCACCGGCCGAGGACCCGATCCGAAAGCTCGTGGAGGACCGTTTGGTCGGGGTACCGGACGCGCCGCTTCCGAATAAGTATGCCGCACCGAGCCTGGCGGTGAACCCCATACTTCCCGGGGCGGTGCCGGACGAGATTCCGGGCTTACCGGTCGGCATCGGCGCCGTCCCTTCGCCGGCATCCCGGCCCACCGGCACGGTCGTGGCCCAACGATTCGACCCGGCTTCCGTAGGCGGCTTCCTTCAGCCACCGGTGGTCGCGACGAACGGCTCGGCCACATTACCCCCGGGCTTCGACGTACCACCGCCCCCCGTCGGGCCGGCGGCGTATCCGACCATTCGGGCGACCCGTGTGCCGGTGGCCCCGGTCGAACTCTCCCCGGCCGATGCGGCCCTGGAATTACTTGCGGTCCGAAAATCGGACCCTCGGTTCGCCGGCCTGATTGCCGTGCTGCGAAACGGGTCGGCCCTGGTTACGGGCTCGGCGGCGACACGGGCCGACGCCGAGGCATTTGCCGGGGCTGTCGGAAAAGTCCCCGGCGTCGGCCGGGTCGCCGTGGGCTCTATCCAAATCCGGTAGTTCTCAACTCCACAACCTTCTTCGCCGGTCGAGCCGCCTCGTCCCGATTTTTGGCCGGGCGAAGGTCATCGCGGTCGATTTTCGCAATCTATTGAGACGGGTAAAAAGCAACCGACCCCGGGGAGGGGACCCGGGGTCGGCAAAGGGATGGCGGGTGAATCGGTGTTATTCCGCGGCGACTTCCCGCTCGGCCAGCACGGCGACTTCGGTCAGTTGCGTGGCGGGGATGCCGATCCGCTCGAAGCATTCGGCGACGATGTTGTTCGGCGTCACGAATAACGTGATGAGGACGTCCATCTGGGAAAGCTGCGGCCGGCCGTAGTCCTTCGCACGGGAATAGGCGTCCCGCAAAAGCCGGATCACGTTGTCCGAAAGGAATTCGCGGTTCAACAATAGCGGCGGCGGCGGGTCGAGGTCCTGAACGAACATGTCGCGGAACTGGTCCAACAGACGGGGAATGTCGGCACCCAGGTGGCTCGCCCATCCGAAGACGGCCGAATCCGGGGCGGCGAGCAAGCCCATGAACAAGTGCGGCGTCCGGACACTGTCCCAATTTGTCGCCCGGGCGTACCCGAGCGATTCCCGTAACGCGAGTGCCGTGTATTCGTCGAGGATGTCCGGACGGAGTCGCCCGCTGGGGACGAAAATGTCTTCTTCGTAGCGGTCCAGCATTTTGGGAATCCTCCCCCCGGAATCTGATCGGGGGATCTCGGAATAAATGAAGTAAAGGGATTATGGCAATCCTGGCTGGAAGCCGCAAGCGGGCATTCCCGCCGGAAGGGAGATTTTTGCCGGGCGACGAACTGGCGGCGTTTTGATTTGGCAACAACCCGAATACTTCCGTTGACGGTTATCCCCCGAAATCGGCCTAAGATGGTCCCCACCTTCGGAGTTCGGGCCGATATGGCACACCATCCGACGTTCGACGAATTTTCCGCCCTGGCGGCCGGTCACACGGTTATTCCCGTATACCGCGAGCTCACCGGCGACACGCTCACGCCGGTCTCCGCGTTCCGCCGCCTTGTCGAGGAAAACGACTGGGCGTTCCTGTTCGAAAGCGTCGTCGGCGGCGAACGCATCGGCCGCTATAGCTTCCTCGGTGCGGGGCCGTTCCTGACATTCGAGGCGTTCGATCGAGTTGTCACCATCACGCGGGCCGGCGAACGCCCGAAAACCACTCCCCTGGCGGACCCGCTGAAAACTCTGGAAGACGAAATCAAACATTTCCGCGCCCCGCAAGTCTCCGGCCTGCCCCGGTTCTGCGGCGGGGCCGTCGGATACGCCGGCTACGACACCGTACGCTACATCGAACGCCTCCCGAACGCCCCGCCGGACGACCGCCACATTCCCGACCTCAGCTTCGGCTTCTACGACACGATGGTCGTCTTCGACCACCTGACCAAAACGATCAAGGTGGTGGCGCATGCACACCTCCGGGGAGCGGGGAGCGGGGAGCGGGAAGCGAACGGAGACGCTCGGACGGCTTACGACGACGCGTGTCGACGGGTCGACGCCCTTGTCGAACAGTTGAAGCGTCCAACGACCGACCTCGCGCTGACCGATATCGACGTGTCTTCCCCCAATCCCCGATCGCAGACCTCCGATCCCCGGCACCCGATACCCGGTACCCGAGTGACTTCCAACTTCACCCGCCCGCAGTTCGAAGCGGCGGTGCGGAAGGCGAAGGAGTACATTGCCGCCGGCGATGCGTTTCAGATTGTACTGAGCCAGCGGTTTCGCACCGAAACGACCGCCGCCCCGTTCGACATTTACCGGGCGTTGCGGGTGGTGAACCCGAGCCCGTTCATGTTCTTCGTGAAGGCGGGTGGGGTGACGTTGGTGGGGGCGAGCCCGGAGATCATGTGCCGGGTGGACGGCCGCGGAGTCGTGAATCGCCCCTTGGCCGGCACCCGGCGGCGCGGGGCGACGCCGGAGGAGGACGCCAGGCTCGCAGCCGAGTTAAATGCCGACCCGAAGGAGCGGGCCGAACACGTGATGCTGGTGGATTTGGCGAGAAACGACGTTGGCCGGGTGGCCGAGGTGGGGAGCGTGAAGATCGAGAACCTACTCGCGGTCGAGCGTTACAGCCACGTCATGCACCTGTCGAGCACGGTGTCCGGGATGTTGAAGGAAGGCCTGACGGCGTTCGACGCATTGCGAGCCAGTCTCCCTGCCGGCACGCTCTCGGGCGCCCCGAAGGTCCGGGCAATGGAGATCATCGACGAGTTGGAACCCCACCGCCGTGGCCCCTATGGCGGAGCCGTCGGCTACGTCGACTTCGCCGGCAACATGGATACCTGCATTGCCCTCCGCACGATGGTCCTACGCGGCACCACCGCCGACATCCAGGCCGGGGCAGGATTGGTTGCGGACAGTGATCCGAGCGAGGAGTACCAGGAAACGGTGAACAAGGCCCAGGGGTTGTTGACGGCGCTGGCGGTAGCGGAGGGGCAACTCTGACACGACCAAGGCGCTAGTATACACCCCCCCGCCGGAAAGTGAGCGTTGCAAGTTTGGCGAGGAAAAGGAGTTACGCAACCGAGCAAGGCGCTAAAGGGGCTAGGCGCTAGTCGAAGCGGTGTTTATAGGCACGACGTCGCATCGGGAGGAATGCCGTGTCTCGCAGACTCAGCACGACCTACGGCTCGGCACGAGCTACGGGAATCCTGACATAAACACCTTGCCCACCCATTTGACCGAGGAGTAGATTGTAGGCATGATCCTCATCCGATTTCCCAACGCCGAATCGAAGCGGTCCGCGCTCGGCCGACTTGCAGGGCGGTTCCGCTTCAAGAGTTGGGCGAGCGGTGAAATGCTGGTGCCCGAGGACGCCTTGCCGTTTCTCGCGGTCGAAGGGATCCCGTTCACCGTCGAGGGTCCCGCCACTTATGAGCAGAATGGTTCGGCGTTTCGAGGTCCTCTTGCCGCTGCGGTTTAACGACGGAACGGCCGTCCCCGACGACACGATCGCAGATACGTTGCTCGAATTGGAGCAGCAATTCGGGGCCGTGTCGTGTGAGACGCAGTCGATTCGTGGACAGTGGCGGCACGAGGGTCAGAGTTACCGCGATGACCTGATCCGCGTTTTCGTCGACGTGGCGGACGAGCCCGAGAGCCGCCAGTATTTCATCGAATGCAAAAAACGACTGATGACGCGCTTTCGGCAACTTGACATCTGGATGACAACTTATCTGATCGAGGTGTTATAACATCCCGGAAATCAAAGTTCCAATGGTCCACTGAGTCGGGTGTCGGGTTGAATCTTCGTGGCACGGCACCGCATCGAAAAGGATGTCGTGCCTCGCAGACTCGGCACGACCTACAAGAACTTCTCCGGCAACATGGATACCTGCATCGCCCTCCGGACGATGGTCCTACGCGGCACCACCGCCGACATCCAGGCCGGCGCGGGTCTGGTCGCCGACAGCGACCCGGCGGAGGAGTACCAGGAGACGGTGAACAAGGCACAGGGGCTGCTGACGGCGCTGGCGGTGGCAGAAGGGCAGTTGTAGTATCGGCCGCCAGCATGACGTCATCGCGGAATGGGCCATGGAAACGAGACTTTCGTCTCACGTACCTTGCATTGCACTATGCGACTATTCTTGACCAACTCCGAACTAGAGACCGATCAGGGCAAGGAATTGCTCGAGTTGGTTATCCGCATCACTAGCGACGGCAGGCTCGACCTCCCGGAACTCAAAGAACTCAGAAAGTGGTTAATCACCAACAAAGAAAACGTGTCCATCGCGGCAATCGGGTATCTCCGCGACATCATGAATCGAATTACTGCTGACAAAGTGATTGATCAAGACGAATTGCTTGAACTTCACTTGGCTCTCGAGCGTGTTGTCCCAAACGCCTATCGGACTCCCATTATCCAAGCACGGAAAAAACGCGAAGCCGCACGTCGCGAACGTCTCAGAGAGATGCGGCGCATCGAGAGAGTGAAGGAGCAGGAACAACTTCAGCGGATTCGGAAGGAAGAATACGCAC
>DASXPC010000169.1:0-7233 GCA_036493815.1 Fimbriiglobus sp.
AACAAAAGATCGCGCTGGTCCAGGCGGGGGTGAAAGTAACGACGCAAGATCTGGCAAACCACTTCCTGGCCCGGGGTAACGTGCCGCGGACCGCGGCGGCGGTGATCGCGGCCCATAAAGCCGGCCTCGATCTGCCCTGGAAGACGGCCGCCGCAATCGACTTGGCCGGCCGCGACGTCCTCGAAGCCGTACGCACCAGCGTCAACCCCAAGGTCATCGACTGCCCCGACCCCTCGAAAGGCAAGCAGTTCCTCGACGCCGTCTGTAAAAACGGGATTCAGCTCCTCGCCAAGGCCCGGGTGACGGTGCGGACGAAACTCGAACGGCTCGTCGGCGGTGCGACGGAAGAAACGATTATCGCCCGCGTGGGAGAAGGGATCGTGAAGGCCATCGGTTCCGCCCACGACCACCGCGAAGTGCTGGCGAACCCGGGGCTGATCTCGGAAACCGTGCTCCACTCCGGCCTCGACGCCCAGACGGCGTTCGAGATTGTTTCCATCGACATCGCGAACCTGGAACCGGGCGACAACATTGGGGCAAAGTTGGCGGCCGATCAGGCGGCCTCGGACCTTCGCGTCGCCCAGGCCGAGGCGGAAAAGCGGCGGGCCGCGGCTGTGGCACTCGAACAGGAAATGCAGGCCATGATCCAGGAGAACCGGGCAAAAGTTGTACTCGCCGAAGCAGAGATTCCCATGGCCATCGCCAACGCATTCAAATCCGGTCGGCTCGGTGTCATGGACTATTACAACATGAAGAACATTCAGGCCGATACGTCGATGCGGTCGAACATCGCCGGAATGACCGGCGGAGGCGACGGACAGGGTCGAGGTTAAAGGATCGTCCCGGAGGAATCAATGGCACCTTTCGTCGTCATCCTGATCCTGATCGTCGCCCCGATGATACTCGGGGCGCTATTGAAGATGTTCAAAGCGTATCAGGAAGAAGTGGATCGTCAGAACCGGCGGAAGAAGCCGCGGACGGCCGTGCCGACCGTACAGGTCTCGTCGTCGACTGCCACAACCGGAGGCCGGGGATCGGGCGAGATTGACCGGTTTTTACAGGAGATTGACAAGCTGCGTCAGAAGGCGGGCTCGCCCGTCAAAGTGGGTCCGGTGAAAGCCGTACCGGTGGCGAAAGTGGTGTCGAAGGCGAAACCGCGGGTCGAACCGCCCGCCTTCGTCACGACCGCGCCGGTCGCCCCGACTCGGGGTGGCCCCATCGTCGAACTCCCGGTCGCCCGGGCGGTTGCCGCGGCGCAATCCCGCCCGACCCCGGCGAGCGGGTCGACCACGCCGAAAGTCACGGTCCGGGGGAATTCGGTTCCGATCACGCCGTTCGGTAAAGACCTGGCCGCACTGCTAACAAGCAAGCCGTCCATACCGTTGGCCGTCGTGTTGCAGGAAGTTCTCGGCCCGCCCAAATGCCGGCGGTAAGGTCGCACAGCTATTCCAATTCCCCGTCCGAGTTGCAGTTGCGTCGTCCCCCCCGGCCCGCGTATAGTCCGCCCTTCGCGGTCCGATCGAGCCACGCCGAAGGGATGGAACCCGCATGGCCCTGGCAGTCCCGCCCGGCGGCAGTTCGCCGCCCGCCCCGGAACCGAGGGCCGCTCCCCGTCCGTACACCCCGGCGGGTTTGCCACACGTTTCCTACCCGCACGTTACGGTCGTCGTCGTCAACTACTGCCAGTGGAAAAATACCGCCCGGCTGGTTCGCCAGCTCCGCCGATCGCACGCGATTCGCGACGGTCTGGCCGATATCGTAGTGGTGGACAATGCTTCCCCGCCGCATCGTTTGGCGAAACGGGCCGGGCGAATGATCGGCGTCTCTGTCACGCGGCCGGACCATAACACCGGGTTCGCCAAGGCGGTGAACCGTGGGGCGAAACAAACTCGCGGCCAGTGGGTGTTGCTGATCAACCCGGACGTGACCGTACCCGACGGATTCCTCGACGACGTGCTCGCGGCGGCCGATTTGGCGGTCGCATTTGATCCGGCTTGCGGCGTCGTCGGTTTCCAGTTGCGAAACCGGGACGGATCGCCCCAAGCCTCGGCCGGGCCGTTCCCGACACTCTCGAATACGCTGGCGGGGCTCGTGCTGCCGCGGGCCAGACGAAAATGCCGGCACCAATCGCTTGCCGGCCGGCATCCCGTTCCGTGGGTCACGGGCGGATGTGCCCTCGTGCGCCGCGATTGTTTCGACCGTCTCGGCGGACTCGACGAAACATTTTTCCTCTATTACGAAGACGTCGATTTCTGCCACCGGGCCCGGGCCGCGGGGTGGACGGTCTGGTACGAACCGACCGTTGTGGTCACGCACCACTGGCCGTTACACGACCGTAAAGTGCCCGCCCCATTGCGATTGATGACCCGACACGCCCTCGTTACTTATGCCAGAAAGCACTGGTCCGTCTGGCAGGCTGCCGTACTCCGCGGGGTGGTCCGGGTCGAAGCGGTTGTCCGCCAATTCGGTGCCTGGCTCCGTGGGGAACCGGACGCGGCCGAGTGCTATCGGGACCTTCAACGTGTGGTCGGGCTTGTGGCGCGGGGAAATCTAGCTGCCGCAACGACCCGAATCAAAGCCGCCGCCGTCCGCCTCGCCCCGGTCGCCGCCGCCCAGGACGGCAAGACCGTCTAGACGGTGAATCATGTCGTTATCGCTTTCCATCGTGATTCCGTCCCACTCCCGGGCCGACCTCCTCGCCCACTGTCTGGCTTCCGTAGCCCGAAATAAACCATTCGGAACCCAAGTGATCGTCGTGGACGACGGATCGAACGGGAAACGGGTCTCGCAGACGGCGGGGAATTATCCGGACGTTGAAGTGCTCCGTCACGTGAAGGCCAAAGGGTTTTGTGCCGCGGCGAACGCGGGCATCGCTGCGGCAACCGGTGACGTTGTGGAACTGTTGAACGACGATGCGGAGGTGACGTCCGGCTGGGCCGAGGCGGCCCTCGCACACTTTGCCAATCCCCAAATCGCCGCGGTGGCTCCACTCATTTTGCAGAACGATCCGTCTCGCCAGAAGGCGGGACTACCGCCACTCATCGATTCGGCGGGGGACGAATACGACCGAGGCGGGTTCGCGACGAAACGGTTCCGAGGCCTGGAGTGCGTCCACTCGTCCGGTCCCGTCTGGGGTGCCTCGGCCTGCGCGGCCTTTTACCGTCGAACCGCCCTCCTTCATGCCGGCGGGTTCCCCGAACACTTCGGCGCCTATTTCGAGGATGTCGACCTCTCGTTTCGGCTTCGAAAAAACGGCTTCGAAATCTGGCACGAACCGATGTCGGTCGTTTGGCATCGGGTGTCGGCGAGTTACGGCCGCCGGCCCGGCCGGGCCACGCTCGAGCGCCAGTCGGCCAACGAAGAACGGGTGTTCTGGAGAAACGTTGGCTGGCGTTACCTGCCCCGCCATGCGGCCGTCGTGGCGGCGAAGGCCGTTTTGAGGTGGGAAGACGGCACGATCGTGCCCTGGGCCACCGGCCGATTGCGGGCGGTTTTCGGCCAATAACAATATTGCGAAGTGTCCGACGAATACAACAGAATCGGGCTTTCGTCGGCCGAATAGACGTATAGGATGTCGTGAACTACGAGGTGATTACCGGATGTCTCGGCTGGCCCGTTTTCCGTTCCTCCCGATAGTCGCGATTTTCGCGCTATGCGTGGGGGATCTGTTGCCATTCGGCCAGACCGTTGCGGCCGCCCAGTTTTCGACCCCCGCCGATGAAGAGAAGAACCCCGTCGAACAGAACGACGAGGTCAAGGTCTCCCACTCCTCGGAATCTGTCCCACCCCTCCTACTGATAAGGCCGTCCGTTCGCCGCAGGGTGTCTCTCGAAAATGTCCGTCCAATCTCCACTCTACTTATCGCAAGCAGCCCAACCGCGGCATTGAAAAATGGTCTCGGCGCGTTTTATCGCTGTTAGCAATTCTCCCCTTCGACCTCTCCATTACCCCGTTGACCGTATCCGGTTCCTCGTATTCGAGGCCGTCCGGTCGTACCCCAATTCGATAAACTTCATCCCCAGAGGGAACTGACATGGAAAAGCTCATACAAGGCGTGCATCAATTCCAGGCGAACATATTCCGGCACAATCGTGAATTTTTTGCCCAGTTGTCCGCCGGCCAGAAACCGAAAGCTTTGTTCGTAACTTGTTCCGATTCGCGGGTCGTGCCCGACTTGATAACCCAATCGGACCCTGGCGACCTGTTCGTCGTGCGTAATGCGGGCAACATCGTCCCGCCGCACGGAAGTGCTTCCGGGGCCGAGGCCGCGGCGATTGAGTACGCCGTGAAAGCGCTCGGCGTGAAAGACATCGTAATTTGTGGCCACACTCAGTGCGGGGCGATGCGCGGCCTGCTCCACCCGGAAGATCTGGAAAGTCTGCCGCGGGTGAAGGAATGGCTGCGCCATGCCGACGCCGGGCGGGAAGTCGTTCTCAGCATGTACGGCCACTTGGCCGATGCCGCCCGGTGGAAAGTTCTGGTCGAGGAAAACGTCCTATCTCAAATCGAAAACCTTCGCACGCATCCCACCGTGGCGGCGGGGTTGGCAACCGGCGCCCTCAAGCTCCACGCCTGGGTATACAAGATGGAAACCGGAGAGGTCTTCTCGTACGATCCGGAATCCGGTCAGTACCTCCCCCTGCCGAAGTTGGACGCTCCGGCCCTCCATTCGCCGACCCGGGGCAACCCGAGGGACCGGGCGTTCGACCCAGCCGTCGTCCACACGAAGCAAATCAGTTCTTAACTGTGAGGGATGGATCCAGCATGAACTCGAATCACAATACCACCCCCAAGGGGGTGGTTGTTGCCGACCTATTCGCGTCTTTAGTAGTTTTCATGGTCGCTCTGCCGTTATGCATAGCCATTGCCGAGGCATCCGGGCTGCCACCCGAAGCCGGTGTCGTCACCGGTGTGGTTGGCGGCATCCTGGTCGGTCTCATCTCCGGTGGCCCGCTACAGGTCAGTGGCCCGGCCGCTGGACTCATCGTGCTCGTACAGGATTTGCTCAACAAAAGCGGCCTGCAAACGTACGCCCTGGCATTACTGCTAGCCGGCGGAATTCAGGTTGTGCTTGGGCTGCTGAAACTCGGCCATTGGTTTCGGGCCGTATCCCCGGCGGTCGTCCTCGGCATGTTGGCCGGCATCGGTGCGATCATCCTCGGAAAACAAACGCACGTCCTGTTCGACCGCCCTGCCCCCGAGTCGGTGGCCGGAGCTTACGCCGCCATTCCGGCAACACTATACGCCGCAATCCACGACCCCGCTTCGATTCACGCCGGTGTTGTCGGACTGATGGCCGTGATCGTAATGGCATTCTGGAAGAGTTCGATTCCGAAACCGGTGAAAATCATCCCTGCCGCAGTCGTGGCGGTAGTCGCCGCGACGCTCGTTGCGGAAATCTCCGGTTGGTCGGTTCGGAAAGTCGAGATCGGAAGTCTCTCGGCATTTTTCACCGAAGGTCGGATTGTTCAACCCGGCACGTTCGGGCAGTTGTCGAACCCGGCCGTTTGGGTGGCCGCTCTGACGATGGCCCTGATTGCCAGTGCGGAATCGCTTTTGTGCGCTGCCGCCGTTGACGCCAAACAAACCGGCCCGCGCACGAAATATAACAAGGAACTCGTCGCCCAAGGGGTGGGTAACGCTATCTGCGGGGCAGTTGGCGCGCTGCCGATGACCGGCGTCATCGTACGCAGTGCGACCAACATCGATGCGGGGGCGAAATCCCGTCTTTCCGCTATTCTGCACGGCGTGTGGCTTTTGATGTTCGTCGCCTTGCTCCCAAGCGTATTGCACCGCATTCCCGTCGCGGCATTGGCTGGTGTTCTTGTTGTGACCGGGTGGAAGCTCCTCGAATTGCCGCAACTTGCAAAACTCTGGCGGATCGGCAAAGCCGAGGTGGCCATTTATCTGGCTACGGCCTGCGGAATCGTTTTCACCAACCTTCTCACAGGTGTTGTCATCGGACTCGTTCTCTCCGCGGGCCGACTCCTCTGGCAATTTTCGCACCTCAAAATCGTCCGCAATGACGATCCGGGCAAGAACCGGGTCCACCTCTATCTCGAAGGTGCCGGCACCTTCCTCCGGCTTCCCGTCATCGCCGCGGAATTGGATGCCGTGCCACCGGGCATGCACTTGCACGTCCACCTCGACCGACTGCACTTCGTTGATCACGCCGTACTCGAACTCCTTACCAGCTTTCAGAAAACTTACGAAGCGAAACAGGGGCGATTCTACATCGACTGGGAAAACCTGAAGGCCCGTTTCCACACCTTGAAGAATGGAAACGAATTTCAAATCGCCCTCAAAACACCGACAGAACATGAGATTGAGCTGGATGCCATGCGAAAAATAACGAGTACGGGACCAATGCCTGAAAATTAGGCAAACAACGCACGTATAATGCGCTTGCTTCGCGATTTAGTTTGAATTCTTGCCAACGAGTTGCTAAAGTATTTCGACCTAAACTTAAGCAAATAAAGACTATATGAATTATTTTGCCTTTATTCAACCTACGGCACACACCCTGCATGATATAGATCGGCGAGAGCCATTAACCGGTCTGTTGACTATGGGAGAGGTAGTCGGCAGGCCGGTTTTAGTTTTTTTGCACGACCAAGCCAATGATTTAGGTTCCGCGATTGTGGATGTAAATCATCCGCATCTTGGAAGACTGATCGCGACAGTAGAAATCGACCATTCCGATCCCAATTTAATCCCTGCGGATCGCGATCCCGTTGCCGTTCCTACCAACTAACACTTCGATGAACACCGGTCGGTTGTCAAGGATCAACAGAAAGACTTATACGGTTTTTGAACAAGTGAATTATCCGGCTCATCGGTCGACACAGGAAATCCGAAATCCAAAGCGCCGTTCCGAACCATACCTCTGCCAATGTCTAAAAAAGGGAGTCAAGCATTCGGGCGGGGTATTGACATTGCTTCAAAGATGCCTTCTCATTTAATACAAGTTTTTTCGGCACAATTTCCGAGGGGCGGAAATGAACTGTCGTAGGTATTTGACTCATACCGCCTTCTTTGTTTCAGCAGTTTCACTTTTGGCCGTTGGTTGTACGAGGGAAAGTCAAAACGGCGACACTCGAATTTTTCGCTTCGCACTGTGGGTGCCCCTATCCGTCCTGTTCGGTGGTATTCTGGCTTTCGTCCTGGGATTTCTGCTCCTCAAGGCTTCGAAGAAATGGGGGCTATCTTTTGTTTTCCTCGGACCGCTGGCCG
>DASXPC010000170.1:0-4985 GCA_036493815.1 Fimbriiglobus sp.
CGTCGTCTTCCTGCCGGACGGCGATCTGGCCAAAGTCAGCGACTCGGTGTTTGCCGCCGGGGCCGGCGTCATCGGCCGGTACGACCAGTGCAGCTACCGCGCGACGGGCCTCGGCACGTTCTTCCCGCACGAAGGCACCAACCCCACCGTCGGTCAGATCGGCCGGCGGGAAGAAGTCGCCGAGTGGCGGCTCGAAGTGATTCTGCCGGTGGAAAAGCTCGACCGCGTCGTTGCCGCGGTGCGGGGGAGCCACAGTTACGAGGAGCCTGCGTTCGACGTGTATCCGCTCGTTTTCCCGCGTGGCGGCGAAGTGAAGCCGGGCGAGGGAGAAGGCCGCATCGGGGAATTGGCCTCCCCCCAGCCGCTTGGCGAGTTCGCACGGAGAGTCAAAGCCGAACTGAAAGCGGCCGGCCTTCAACTCGTCGGCGACCCCGCGAAACCCGTCTGCCGGGTCGCCGTGGCGTGCGGCGCGGCTGGGGAATTCCTGACGGACACGATCGCTGCCAAGGCTGACGCGTTCCTCACCGGCGAAATGCGATTTCACGACGGGCTTGCCGCCCGCGCGGCGGGCATCGGGGTCGTGCTCCCCGGCCATTACGCCACCGAAAGACCGGCCGTCGAAGCCCTGGCAAAAATTCTCGGAACCGAATTTCCCGGAGTGGACGTTTGGCCGAGCCGGGCCGAATCGGACCCCTTCGGCGCGGTGTGAGGCTTGGTCGTATTCAGACCACGCCCTTCGCCCGCAACCCTGCCACGGCCGCGTCGTCCAAACCGACGAATTCCTTCAGCACCTCGGCCGTGTGCTGGCCGAGCAGGGGCGGGTATTTCACCGCGGGAGACGAAGACCCGGCAATCTGAAACGGACTGCCGACGAGATCGACCGGCCGACCGTCCGGGTCGGTCACCGATACCGTCATGCCACGGGCGGCGGTATTCGGGTCCGCGAAGACCGCGGCATAGTCCCGCACTTCGGCGTGCGGCACGTTCGCCGCCCCGAGCCGGCGAACCCATTCGCCGGTGGGAAACGACTTCATTAACACCGCCACTTTCGGCACCACTTCGCCCCGCCGTTCCACCCGCTGCCGGTTCGTGGCGAAGCGATCGTCTGCCCCCAACCCTTCGGCCCCGGCGGCGGCGCAAAAGGACCGCCACTGCGAATCGTTGCCGACGTTCAGCACGAGCCATCCGTCGGCGGTTTCGAAAAGTTGATACGGGACGATTTGCAGGTGCGCATTCCCCTGGCGTTTCGGCACTTCGCCGCTCGCCAGGAATGCCTGGGCGACGTTGACCTGCGAGGCCAGGGCGCAATCCTGCAAGGCGAGGTCGATGGCGTAGCCGTGTCCGGAGGCCGCGCGGGCGTGCAGGCAGGCGAGGATCGCAGTGGCGGCGTAGAGACCGGTCAGAACGTCCGCGAGGGCGACGCCGACTTTGTACGGCGCCCCCTCGGGCGGGCCGGTGATGCTCATGAGGCCGCTCAATGCCTGGATCGCGAAATCATAGCCCGGGGCGTCCTTGAGCGGGCCTTTGCGGCCGAAGCCGGAAATGGAGCAGACGATGAGCCGGGGGTGTTTCGCCAGCAACTCTTCCGGCTCGAGGCCGAGTTTCGCCGCACTATCAGAGCGGAAGTTTTCGATCAGCACGTCGCTCTTCGCCAGAAGGGCGTGGAATATCGGTCGGCCTTCGGGGGCGGCCACGTCGAGCGTGAGCGACCGCTTGTTGCGGTTGCAGGACAGAAAATAAGCGGAGAGGGGGCCGAGGTACGGCGGCCCCCAGCCGCGGGTGTCGTCTCCCGCACCGGGGCGTTCGAGCTTGACGACGGCGGCCCCGAGGTCGGCGAGAAGTTGACCGCAGAACGGCCCGGCGAGCACGCGTGCGGCGTCGAGCACGCGGACGCCGGCCAAGGGTGGGAAATTGTCCTGGGTCATTCCACAATCATACCTGCCAACCGGGTCAATTCTGCGGCCAAGTCAGCGGATCTTTGCTCACCGGCGTTTTCGTACGCGGCGCGCTGAACTTCCAAATGCCCTCGGCCGTCGGGACGGTGCCCGACGGCGCGGCCGTCTGGGCGGGCGGCTGGCCCGGGGGTCCGTCACTCGACCCGGCCACGGGCCGGCTGCCCGGGATCGTGGCCGGGCCAAGCCCGGACTTCGGATAAAAGAACACCGCCACGACCAGCACCACCGCCACCCCGGCCAGCAATCCCAGCTTCGAGTCGTTCGACATGATTCCGCCTCCAATTCTCTCCTCCATCAAACCTCACAATTCGACAGAGAAAAGCCGGACCTGAACGAAACCGGCCAGCCCGACTGCTTTCGGACACGTGCCCTCGCCACGGTCGGCACGACTGGCGCTACCGGCAAGGTTTCCCGTCGCATAGACTGGCTTCCTCTTTCGTTTCACCCGCGAGGCCGTCATGTCCCGTACACTGCCCGCCCTGGTCTGGCTCTTCGCCGCCGTCGTTCCCGCATCCGCCCAGTCGCCGAACAGCCGGGCGGACGACGCGGCCTACGTCAAGGCGCACTACACGAAGTTCGAGTACCGCATTCCCATGCGGGACGGCGTGAAATTGTTCACGGCCGTGTACGTCCCGAAAGACGATTCGCAAAAGTATCCGATCCACCTGACGCGGACGCCGTACAGCGTCGCCCCGTATGGCGTGGACAACTACCGCAGCACGCTCGGTCCGAGCATGCTGTTTGCGAGATCGGGCTACATCTTCGCGTACCAGGACGTCCGCGGGAAATGGATGAGCGAAGGCGAATTTGTCAACATGCGGCCGTACATTCCGAACAAGACCGGCCCGAAGGACGTCGACGAGTCGAGCGACACGTACGACACAGTCGACTGGCTCGTGAAGAACATTCCGAACAACAACGGCAAGGTGGGACAGTCGGGCATTTCGTACCCCGGGTTTTACACCGCGGCCGGGATGATCGACGCGCACCCGGCCCTCGTCGCGTCGAGCCCACAAGCCCCGGTGACCGACTGGTTCAGCGGTGACGACTTCCACCACAACGGGGCGTTCTTCCTGCCGCACTGCTTCAACTTCATCGCCGGGTTCGGCAAGGCCCGGCCCGAACCGACGAAGAAAGGGAGCCGCCAGCCGTTCGACCACGGCACCCCCGACGGCTACGACTTCTTCCTGAAAATGGGATCGCTCGCCAACGCGGACCCCAAATACCTCCACGGCGAAATCGCATTCTGGAAAGACCTGATGGCCCACGGCTCGTTCGACGAATTCTGGAAGGCCCGGAACCTCCGCGCCCACATTCACGACATCCGCCCGGCCGTGCTCACCGTCGGCGGGTGGTTCGACGCCGAAAATCTCTACGGCTCGCTGGAAACGTTCAAAAAGGCGGACGCAAGCAAGACGGGTGGCCCCAACCATATCTGCATGGGGCCGTGGAACCACGGCGGCTGGAGCCGCGGCGACGGCGACAAGCTCGGGGATTTGACGTTCAACGCCAAAACGAGCGAGTACTTCCGCGAAAACGTCGAATTCCCATTCTTCGAGTTTTACCTGAAGGGAAAAGGGCACGACAATCTGGCGAAGGCCGTGGTGTTCGAGACCGGCACGAACCGCTGGCGGAAGTACGACTCCTGGCCGCCGAAGGGGGCGGTGGAAACAGCCTTCCGATTCGCACCCCAACATCAGTTGATTCCGATTTTCGCGAACCAACCAGTCGAAAGTGGGAATGCGGACGCGTTTGTTTCCGACCCCGCCAAGCCCGTCCCGTTCATCGAGCAGACGCTGATCGGCATGCCGAGCGACTACATGACCCGCGACCAGCGGTTCGCGGAGCGGCGGTCGGACGTGCTGTCGTATACGACGCCGGTTCTCGATCGCGACGTCACCATTGCCGGGCCGATCGAGGCCGAATTGTGGGTGAGCACCACCGGCACCGACGCCGACTGGATCGTGAAAGTCATCGACGTCTACCCGCCTGACTACCCGGACCACGACCCGAACGGGATCGTGAAGATGGGGAACTACCACCAACTCGTGCGGGCCGAAGTGATGCGGGGCAAGTTCCGCGAGGGGTTGGATAAGCCGAAGCCGTTCGAACCGGGCAAACCAACGCTGGTGAAGTTCAGCCTGCCCGACGCCAACCACACGTTCCGCCCCGGGCATCGCATCCAGGTGCAGGTACAGAGTTCGTGGTTCCCGCTCGTCGACCGCAACCCGCAGACGTTCTGCGACATCTACGCGGCAAAGGACTCGGACTTCAAGGCCCAGACGCACAAAGTTTTTTATGACGATACCCACCCATCGAAAGTGTCGGTGCGGGTGGTGAAGTGACCGACCTCACCCGCTACCGCTCCTTCTTCCGCATCCCGCCGGGGATGATCTACCTCGACGGCAACTCGCTCGGCCCGCTCTGCGAGCCGGCCGAGCGGTCGCTTCAATCGGCGGTCGCATCGTGGCGGGATCGGGCGATCCTCGGCTGGACGGCGGGGGAGCACCCGTGGTTCGAGATGAGCCGGGCCGTGGCGGCGAAACTCGCCCCGCTCCTCGGGGCCGACGCGACGAGCGTCGCGGTCGGCCAGTCGACGACGATCAACCTGCACCAACTCCTCGCGAGTTTTTACCGACCCGCCGAACGTCCGAAGATTGTGACCGACGCGACGAGTTTCCCGACCGATCGGTATGCCGTCGTCAGTCACCTGGCCCTCCGTAGCCGGAGTGAGGCGGACCTGGTCGTCGTCCCGGCCGATGCCGACCGACGGCTCTCGGAAGACCGCATCCTCAAGGCCATGACGCCGGATGTCGGATTCGCCGTTCTGCCCGCCGTGGTGTACACGTCGGGCCAACTTCTCGACATGGTTTCCGTCACGGCCGAAGCGCGCAAACGGGGCATTCTCGTCGCCTGGGACTGCTCGCACTCCGCCGGCGTCGTCCCGCACCACTTCCTCACCGACGACATCGACCTCGCCTTCGGCTGCGGATACAAGTATTTGAATGGCGGCCCCGGCTCAGCCGCGTG
>DASXPC010000171.1:0-47038 GCA_036493815.1 Fimbriiglobus sp.
ATAGAGCGCGCGGGCCTTACGTTCCGCCGGGATTGCCGCGTCGTCGAGGCAGCGGAGAAAATTGAGTTCGGCGTCGCGGTATTCCCCCCGGGCGTACTGCACGGTGCCCAGGTTGAACGCGACGAGACCGGGGTCCGGGGCCCGCTCGGCGGCCGCTGCGTAGAGGTGTTCCGCCACGGCAAAGTCGCCCCGGTCCGCGGCGTCGTCGGCTTCACGTTGCGCGACGTCGGCGGAAGGGTGCGGCGCGGCGCCGATGCACGCGACGACAAAACCGCAAAGGAGTTGGCGAGTCACAATGCACCCGAATCGGAACCGCTTAGGGTTTCGCATAACTCAACGCCAGCAGCGAAAACGACGTCGCCAGTTCCGGGTTGCCTTCCAGGAACGCGTTGTTCGGATTCGTCCAGCTTCCGTCCGGCTTCTGTTTCGCCTTCAAAACGTCGTACAGTTCCTTCCGCCAGTCGTGCTTAGTGCCTTTCGCGTCTTCGAACTTGTCTCCCCCCAAAAGGTACATCGCCTTGGCGAAGGTCTGGTAGTAGTAGAACAGCCCGGACTGCCCCTGGCCGGGATTTTCGTTGAGCGTGTAGTGCCGCTTGATCCACGCCAGGGCGGCCTTCACCCGTGCGTCGTCCTTACTCACGCCGGCGTAAAGAAAACTCTTCAGCCCGGCGTAGGTCATGCCGCCTTCGCTCCGCAGCCCGCCTTCCGGCGTTCGTTTCGGGCTGTTTTCGTTCCCCGCGTCCGTGAAGTTGTATACGAATCCGCCCTTGTCCGCGTCGGTGGCCTTCGTGGCGTAGGCCAGGTTGTTGAATTCGCCGGGCAGGTTCTGGCTACGGCTGACAAAGGCGATGGCACGTTTGAACGCCGGGTCGTCCTTGGGCAGTCCGGCCGCGGCCAGACCGTCGAGCAGAATCTGGGTGTTCGATAAGTCGGGGCGGGTCGTTCCGTCGTAACCGGCCCCGCCGTATTTCGCGTCCTTCGGGTCGACCCCGTCTCCGTACTGAAGGCCTTTCACGTACTTGACCGCGGACGCGATCACTTTGTCGTACTTGCCTCCGGCATTCGCTTCCTTGAATGCCACGAGCGCGAGGCTGGTCGTATAGGTCTGCAACCCCCGGGCGTAGACCCCGCCGTCGGGTTTGACCTGACTTTCCAGATACTTCAAGGCTTTCGCCACGAGTGGATCGTCCGGGCCGTACCCGAGCCGGATGAGCGAAGCTACGGCGAGGGCGGTCACGCCCGGCCCGCGGGTCTCGCGGGCGGCAATGCTCCCGTCCTCGGCCTGCTTCGATTTCAAAAAAGCATACGCCTTTTCCGTTACGGCCTTCACGTCATTAGCCGTCAGGGCCGTTTCGGGCGGCGCGGCAATCCCCTTTGAATTCGCGGCGAGCCCCATGAAAAGAAGACTCGCGGCGGTGAATCGGCGAGCGAGCGTGCGAATCGCCATGCCGTTTGGCTCCGGGTGAGTATTTCGGTTTGCCCGGATACCAACGGCAAACCTTGTGCCGGAAGGATCGAGCGATTTCGTCTTCGTTTGACTCGTCGAACGGAGGCAGTAGTTGGGACGTCCGATTATCCTGCGCTCTCGGGTGGCCACGGACTGACCAAGCCGAGGGATAACTTGTGTCCGGCCCGGGAGTTGGATTATAATCCCAAGTGCCTCTCCCGGGCGACGTATTTCGGCGGAGGATTCGTGGCGGATCAGACCCGGTTGCTACTACTCGGCCAGGCTCCGTTACCGGACGCGTGGCCGAAAGGGGTGGAATTTGTCCGTGCCGAAACTCCGGCTGCGGCCGCTGAAATGCTGCGCGAAGGGGGATTCTCAGCCGTGCTGGCCGAGCCGGCTTCGGTCACCGATATCGCCGACCGCTACCGCCGCGACGAACTGATTCTCTCCCACGTGGACGAGGGAATTGCCCTCCTTACGCCAGACGGCTTAGTGACCTGGACGAATCCGGTCCTGCGAACGTGGTGTTCGGCGGATCCGATCGGAAAGCACATTCTCGACGCGTTGGATCGTCCCATTGTGGCCAGCGAAACGGCGGACCCGATTGCCCGCGCGGGGGCGGGGAAGCCGACTTCGTTCCACGCCAACCGCCCGGCGAGTTTCGAACAACCGCACCTGGACGTCCGGCTCCGGCCGGTCAAATCGAAATCCGGGACCGTGACCCATCTGATCGCCCTGGCCCGGAACGTGACGGCGGAGGTGGAACAGAAGAAAAAGCTCGACGCCCTGCACCAGGCCGGCCGATCGCTCGCGGACATGGATACCGACAAGCTCGCGGAGATGGACGTCGAAACGCGGGTCGATTTGCTCCGCCGCAACCTGCGGAAATCGATCCACGACCTGCTCCAGTACGACACCATCGAAGTGAGGTTGCTCGACCGCCGGACGAACGAACTGAAACCGCTGCTGGAAGACGGGATGACGCCGGAGGCGGCGTCCCGGGTGCTGTTTTCCCGGCCGACGGGCAACGGGGTGACGGGGTTCGTGGCGTACACCGGCGAGAGTTATCTGTGCCGGGATACGGCGAACGACGACCACTACATCAGCGGGGCGGCCGGGACGTCGAGTTCCATGACCGTGCCGTTGAAGTACAATGACGAAGTGATCGGCACGCTGAACGTCGAAAGCCCCCGTCCCAACGCGTTCGGGGAAGACGACCTGCAGTTCACCGACCTGTTCAGCCGAGAGATTGCCGGGGCGTTGCACCAGCTCGACCTGCTCTCGGCCCAGCAGACGTGTACCGCGAGCCAGTCGATCGACGCGGTGAACCGCGAGATCGCCCTGCCGGTCGACGAAATACTGGCCTCGGCGGCGGTATTGAACGCCCGGCTGCAAGGCCCGGACTCGGACGCGGGCCAGCATTTGCGGAAAGTGATGGCGGCGGCTCGCCGGATCAAGGACTGCGTTCGCAAGGTCGGGCAGGACCTGGCCCCGGCCGAAGCAGTCGGCCCGGCCCCGACGACCACCGTGCCCACGGCCGACGACCCGGCCGGCCAGGTTCCCCTCAAGGGCAAACACGTCTTGATCGTCGACTCCGACGAACGACTGCGGCGTCAGGCGCACCTGCTGCTCGGCCGGCTCGGGGCCGCCATCGAAACCGCAGGGTCGGCCGGCGAAGGGATCGCCCTCGCTGCCGACGTGCCGTACGACGCGGTGTTCCTCGACATCCGCCCGCCGGACATGGGGGGGTACGAAGCGTACCGCCGATTCCGGACGGCCTGCCCGCACGCCCAGGTTTGTCTGACCACGGGGTTCGGATACGATGTCGCCCACTCGATCGTAAAGGCCCGCCAGGAAGGCATGCAGTTCGTCCTGTTCAAGCCGTTCCGGCCGGACCAGGTGGTTAAAGCCGTGCTCACACCGATGGTCGATCCGTGCGCCTGACGACTTCCCGCTAACCGTTCCGATCCCGCGCCCTATCTTTCCGAAGTATGCCGGTCCCACCTTGGCTTGCCGTCGTCCTCTCGCTCGCCGCCGTCGTCGGTCAAGCGTGCATTCTCATGGCGATTGTGAATTTCCTGTACGGCGAGCGGATTTCGAAATCGATACTGAAGCCGGTTCGGCTTGCCGCGGTCGGCCTCGTGGTCGGTAACCCCGTCTTGCTCGTTATCCTCGCTTGGCCGAGACCGTACGAGGTGGTGGCGAACGGCCTCGCCGGGCGTCACGGCGTGGCGGTTCAAACCGTATTCGGCGTCCTCGTTTTCTACGGCCTGATCGTCTTCCCGCTGATTTCGGTTGCCAGACTCCTGCGCCCGAATCCGAAGGCCCTTCGGGAGGAAAAGTCTGAAACCGTCAATCTTTGGCCGCGGCACGGCGCCAAACTGATCGGCGACGGGCGGTGGCGGTGGGCGACGCACCTGCCGTTCAACCAAGTGTTCCGCGTGGACTTCACCGAGCTTTCGCTGGCCATTCCGGGGTTGTTCCGGGCGTGGGAAGGGTTAACGATTCACATCGTCAACGACCTTCATTTCGTCGGCACTCCGTCGCGGCTTTATTTCGACGAGCTCGTGACTCGGATGAATGCCTGGCCGACGCCGGACGTGTTGATCCTGGCCGGGGACTACGTCGACACCCGCCGGCACTACCGATGGATCGAACCCGTCCTCGGCCGGTTGAAATGGAGCGAGGCCGGGTTGGCCATTCTGGGTAATCACGACGCACATTACCACCCGGACCGGCTCCGGTGGCGGCTGGCCCGACTCGGTTGTCACGTGGTCGGCGGCACCTGGAAAGAAGTGACGATTCGCGGCGAGCGGTGCGTCGTCGTCGGCCACGAGGGGCCGTGGATTCGCCCGGCCCCTGACCTGGCGTCGGCCCCGCCCGGGCTGTTCCGCCTAGGATTGAGCCATACTCCGGATAACTTCTACTGGGCACGGAAGAACAGGATCAATCTTCTGTTCTGCGGGCACGTGCACGGCGGCCAGGTTCGCGTGCCCGGAATCGGGTCGATCTTCTGTCCCAGCGTTTACGGCCGGCGGTTCGATTGCGGCGTGTTCGAATCGGGCGGAACGGTCATGGTGGTGAATCGCGGGGCCGGCGGGAAAGAACCGATTCGGTTTCGCTGTAACGCCCAGGTGTTGCGGGTTACACTGAGCGGGTCCCGCGAGGCCGAGGTGCCGTCCGGCCTCCAAACCGTACCGGAGAAAACGTGACCGCGTTCGAAACTTTCACGCTCCGCCACGTATTCTTTCTGGCCTGTGGGGGGGCGACCGGGACCGTCGTCCGGTATGCCGTGAGTTTGTACTTCAAGCAGCGGGAATGGGCCGATCATTTCTTCTGGCATACGTTCTTTATCAACGTGAGCGGGTCGTTCATCCTGGGCCTCGTCGCCGTGCTTTGCCTCAACCGACCCGGATTTTTCCTCTTGCTCGGCACCGGGTTCTGCGGCGGGTATACCACCTTCTCCACGTTCAGTGTCGAAGCCTTGAGCCTTTTCGAGAAACACCGCCCCGGGGCGGCCATCGGGTACGTTCTGGGTTCTGTGGTCTTGGGCATAGTCGGCGCCTGGGTCGGGACGAAACTCGCGAGGGGATAACCGTGCCGACGGACGAACGGATCCTGGTGATACCGGAAAGTCATTTCCGGGATGTCGGTTTTTTCCGCGGGTTTCACCCGGCGGACGACGCCTACCGGGCCGCGCTGTTATCCCCCGCCGCATTCTCGTTCCGGCCCCGGCGGGACGTCGAAACCGATCCTTCGTTCAAGCAGCTCATTCCCTACGTCGTCCTCCGGTGGGAAAGCCGCCTGTTCCATTACCGCCGGGGTAAGGCGGGCACGGAAACCCGGCTGACCGCCCTTCGGTCGGTCGGAGTGGGCGGTCACATTTCCGAATCCGACGCCATGGGGGAGGGGAGTGCATACCGCAACGGCATGCTCCGGGAACTGGCGGAAGAAGTGACGATTGGTTGTCAATTTGCCGAGCAGGGTTTCGGGTTCATTTTTGACGACGCGACCCCTGTCGGGCGGGTCCACCTCGGCGTCGTGCATTTGCTCGAACTGGAAATGCCGGCGGTGGAGGCGCGGGAGGCGGCCCTGGCCGAAGCGGGATTCGCCCCCATCGAGGAGTTGGTTCGCGACTTTGATCGATTCGAAACGTGGTCGCAACTCGTGCTTCGGGCGCTTACCAATTCACAGTGAGCCCTTTTCCGTCGGGTAGCACGAGTTTCCATCCGCCGGTGGGCAGCCTTTGGATGGAGGCCGGTTTGTACGCGACGGCAAGCGCGGCCGCCCGCGTCACGGTCGGGTCGGGCCAGACCGCACCGGGCGATACGGACGGGGGTATCCACTCGCCGGCGAGGGCGGCCACGCCGGGCGGAATCGGGGCGACGGGCAGGAGAATTCCCGACCCGTCGACGAGGCGGGGGGGACCGCCGCGTGCGTTCACGGCGAGCACGGGCCGGCGGAATGTGAGGCCGACCGACACCGTGCCGTTCGAGTCGACGGTCACGCCGGTCACGGCCGCGACCCACGGGTGTTTGGCAAAGGCCGCCGTCAGCTTGGCCGGCAGGCTCGGATCGACGGACTGGATTTTCTCGGGCAGGTTTCCCAGGTAGCGGACTTCACCCAGAAACGTCGGCCGGTCCGTTCCGGGGGGCACGTCGCATTGCACGGCGGCGAACGCGACCGTGTAGCGATCCCGGCCGGAAACGGATTTCCCGGCCCGCCCGCCGAGCCAGACCAATCCGCCGATCATGATGAAGAGAAGCGCGAGGCTGAAAACGGCTTTGATTCCGATCCACCCTAACTGGGCGATCGGTAGCTGCGGAGTCAGGCGGACCTTGTGAACGGGCTTCCGGGGCATGCCGGCGGTCTACCACACGTTGAGTTCGCGGTCGAGGGCAACTCCGGAGACGGCTTTCACCTTGTCTTCGATTTTTGCGGCGAGCTGGATGATGTCGGTCGCGGTCGTGCCCGGGTGGGCGATCACGTAGCTGCCGTTCCGTTCGCTGACTTCGGCCCCGCCGACGCGGGCTTTGGCGAGCCCGGCCCGGTCGATGAGCGTGGCGGCCGACTGACCGGGTGGGTCGCGGAACACCCGGACCGCGGCCTGGAAACTCAGCGGTTCGTGCGCTTTGCGAAGGGCCCAAGCCTTACGCATCCGACGGAGCAGGGCGGTCGGGGCGTCGGGTTCGAGTTCGAACTCGACCCAGAGGATGACGGGTTCGTCGAGGTCGCTGGAATGGTCGCCGAACGTCAGTTCGTCCCGGCCGCGGACCTGTTCGGTGCCGGCGTCGGTCAGGACGGCGACTTTGCGCACGGCGGCGGCGATCTCGCCGGACCGGTCTCCGACGTTGCACCGGACACTGCCGCCGATGGTGCCGTGAATGCCGGCGAGCGTTTCGAGGCCGCGGAGCCCGGCCCGGATGGCGAACGCGACGAGGTCGAAGAGCGGACCGCCGCCGCCCGCCCGGACCGTCCGGCCCGACCCTTCCACGAACGCGAAGGCCGGCCCGGCGAGCCGCACGACCGTCCCGGGGATCGGTTCGTCGCGGACCAGCAAGTTGTACCCGCCGCCGAGCATGCGGAGCGGAATGCGGTGCGATTGGCAAAAGCTCAGGACGCCGGTCAATTCCTCGACCGTACGCGGCTGGACGAAGAATTCGGCCGGCCCGCCGATCCGCAAATGCGTATGAGGGGCCAGCGGTTCGTTCCGTTTCGTGATCGAAGGGAAAGCGTCGCTGAGGCTGGTCATGCCGGGAAACTCCGGGTCGGCTGGGCTTATCCTACGGCGCATCCGGCCGCCCACCCAAGTCCGCCTTCTCATCAATATTTTCAGAAAATTTTCACGATTCATCTCACAACTTACTCAGCACCAACAAGCTAAAGTTTTGACAGGGTATAGGCAGGTATCGTGTTTTCGTGGTTGCTCCCTCCCGCGAACGGGTTCTGACCTTGACCGACTTCACGTCACAATTTTTCATTGCCATCACGGCCGGAATGGCGATCGGGATCGCCGGCCTTGCCAACTTGTTGACGCCGCGTCTGCACCGGGCGGGCCGAATCGCTTTAACGGCGTTCGCCGCGGCTGTTCCCGTGGGCGGACTCGGCTTGTTGTTGCCGGGCACGCACATCGTTCTTTACGCCGCCAGTCTGGTTGCCGGCATTCTCCTGGTCGCGAGTTTCCTGGGTTCGAAGTGGTGGGCCGGGGTTATCGGGAACCGCACGGTGCGGTGGGCCGGGTTGGTCGCCTTCGGCACTGCGGCGGCGGTCGGTGCGGGTTTCTGGTACGACCGGGCGCTCATGGCCGACTCGGACGAAAAAACCGATGAGATCCTGCAATCGGAATTCGTGCCCGAGCTCGTTGTCGTTTCGTCCCCCGCCGTGACGGACCGGGGACACCCGGTTATCGTGAAGCAGCCGGTCGATTCCCTTTCCCATGAATGGGCCAAGGAAGCGGACGAGCGGAAATTAAAGGCGAGTGACCTGCTCCTGCACGTGATTCGCCTCGCCCCCGCGGACGACGTGTGCAACTGTCACGGGTGGGTCTTTGCCGGCGGCCTGTACTGGATCGGCGGGAAAGAAGTGGACCCGATCCTGACCGAGAACGACTACCACCCCGTGAAGAAGCCCGGCCTCGGCGACCTCGTCATTTACCGCGACGCGAGCGGCACCATCCTGCACTCGGCCGTCGTCCGGGCCCTGCCCGAAGGGCTGCCCGTTCTGGTCGAATCGAAATGGGGTTGTCTGGGGGTGTTTCTCCATCCGATCGATAAAACCCCGTACGGCCCAGACTTTACGGCCTATCGCAGCCACCGGTCCGGACATTTGCTGGTCGGGATCTCGATGCCGAACGGTTCGAGCAAGCACATCCTGCCCTAAAATTCCTCCGGTAACGAAATCACATTCGGTGACGTCCGGCGGGACGTCTTCGCGTTACCTTTTCCCATTTCCGGTGTTAAGGTAGTAACGAAGCAGTTCTGTTCGGGAGTGCCACATGTCTCGTCGACTTGCGAAATCCCTGGCGGCTGTCACCCTCGCATTCGGACTCTACGCCTTGGCTACGGGCGGTGACCTGCTCGCGGCCAGCAAGTATGCCGAGGCCAGGAAGTACCACGAATTGCTCAAATCGGCCAAGGATACGAAGACCAAAGTGCTCGCCCTGGACGAACTCGGCAAGCTGGGCCTGCTCAGTCGGGATCTGACGGAGAAGGCTTTGCCGGACATTCAGAAGTCGTTGAAGGACAAGGATGCCGAGGTTCGGGCGGCTGCGGCCGAAACGTTGGGGAAATGCGACCCCGACCCGGCCGACGCCGTGCCTGCACTGGTCGAACTCATGAAGCACGACAAGGTGGAAAAAGTGAAAGTAGCCGCAATCCACGGCCTTGCCCTGATGGGGGATAAGGCGAAGGAGGCCGTCCCGGAGATTCAAACCATTCAGAAGGCCAGTGAGAAGAAGAGCAGGCTCGGCAAGGCCGCGGGCGACGCACTCAAATCGATCCGCGGGCAGAAGAAAAAATAAGGAGGGGGCATTCATCCCCCCCACAATTCCTCATCCATTTCACCCCGCCGGGTGGACCCACGGTGCCCGGTATGGGCGTTTCAACAGTTTCGTGGCTTCTTCGTCGCCGACCACCGTATGCGTGGCCGGGTCCCACGTCATCGTCCGGCCGAGTTTCATGCTGAGGTTCGCGAGGATGCAACTCGCGGTCGAAATGTAGCCCTGTTCGATGTCCGATACAGGTTTCTCCCGCGTTTCCCGGCATTTTAGGAAGTTCTGCCAGTGCCGTCGGACGGCCGAGGCGACGTGTCGTTCCAAATCCTTTTCGGTTTTGTCTTCGGGGTATTTGTCCTCCTCGTAGAGCGGCGTCCCGCTGATCGTCGGCTCTTTCCGGCCGTTCGGGACGAAGTCGTATCCTTCGCGCACGCCCAGCTTCAGGGTGCCCCGGTCGCCGTAAAGGATCGCCCCCCAAGGGTATTTCGGATCGACCTGGGCGCCGTAGGAGCGGTGCTGCCAGTTCACCTGGATGTTGCCGAAGTCGAAAGTGGCGGATTGGGTGTCGGGGATGTTCGCTTTGCTTTTTTTATCCACCAGAATGCCGCCGGCGGAGGAGACGCGTTTCGGCCAGCCGAGGCCGAGCATCCAGCGGACCAAGTCGAGCATGTGGACGCACATGTCGCCCATGATGCCGTTGCCGTATTCGGTGAACGATCGCCATTTGCGAGGGTGGCAGAGCGGGTTGTACGGCCGCATCGGCGCCGGTCCGGTCCACATTTCGTAATCGAGGTTCGCCGGCGGCGGGCGGTCGGCCGGGTTCGAGGTTTCCCGCATGTGATAATAGCAAAAGACGTCGACGTGCCCGATCGTTCCGAGCAGGCCGGGCTTGACCACTTTTTCCAGCGCCTCGACCAGGTGCGGCGTGCTCCGCCGCTGCATGCCGATCTGCACCACCCGCTTGTTTTTCCGGGCTGCGTCGAGCATCGCCTTGCCTTCCAACACGTCGACACTGATTGGTTTCTGGACCCAGACGTCCGCCCCGCCTTCCACGGCCGCGATCATCGGCAGGGCGTGCCAGTGGTCCGGCGTGTCGACGACCACGACGTCGCAATCCTTCTCCTTCAGCAACTCCCGATAGTCGCCATGAGTCCGCGGCTTTTTCTTCGAGGTCTGCCGTTGGCTCACCATGTCCGCCGCGTCCGCGAGCATTTTCGAATCCACGTCGCAAAGTGCGACGACCTCGACCGGTGCGACTTGTATCAGCCGGAACAAATCGAGCTTGCCGTACCAGCCGCAGCCGATCATCCCGACGCGGAGCGGTTTGTCGGCGGTCTCGGCCGAACGAATCGAGGTCGTGCCGAGCATCGCCGTGGACGAAGCGGCCAGGAATTGGCGGCGGTTCATAGGGAACATCCTCGGGAAAGGGGGCGCGCTCAGTTTAACCCGAAGGGGAGTCGCTTCATACGGACGCCAAGTAATATCTTTGCGAGCCTGAGCATCGCCAGCCAAAGCCGGGGTCGGTGACCTCGGCCACAGCCCATGACTGAAATCCATTCCCGGCATCCGGATGAGTGCCGTCCTATTTCTTGTATGACGCCCGGTCCTGCATCAGTTTTTCCGTATCGGCGTCGCCGAGCACGACGACGTCGGTGCGGTCTTTTTCGTCGGGTTTTGCGTAGACGCGTTTGCCGTCGCTGCCGCCGACGGGGCCGCCGATCAGAAGGGTTTTTGTAACGCCGCCGGACTGCGTGACGGTGATCGTCCGCTGTGGCGGGGCGAGGCCGAAGAGTTTCAGGTCGGCATCCTTGTCCGCCGCATACCGCTCGGCCTTGAGGCCGGCGAGGGCGGCGAGCAGGTCCGTCACCTTGGCCGAATCGACGGTGGCCGTCGGGTTGGCTGAATCGATCCAGGTGCTTCCGGACTTCTTGAACGTGAACGAATTCGTCCCCGACTTGACTGTCACGCTTTCCGCCTGGGCAGCATCCACGCCGGACCAGACGGCCCGTTTGCGATACTCGGCGAGCACCCGTTTCGTCAGGGCCGCGTTGAGTTTCACCACCACGTTGCCGTTGGCCAGCTTGGCGAACACTTTGTCCGCGTCGTCTTTGCCGAACTGGAGGGCGAGCACTTCCTTGTCGCCCGAATAAAGCCGCCAGGTGCCGTGCGGAGGGTCGAGTCCGTACGGTTTCAGGTCTTTCGGGTCGTCGGTCACGAGTTCGTCGGCCCGGAGGCGGGCAAGGTCGTTAACCAGTTCGTCGAGGTCTCCCTGCTCCGCGTCGGCGTCCACGGGGGCGGTCGTTTTCCAGGTGCCGTTGACTTTTGCGAACGACACCGTGCGGTCGCCGCGAACGACGGTCGCCCGGTCGGCGTCGACGAATCGGGCCAGACTCTTGTCGCGGAATTTGATCGGGTCGGCGAGCAGTTTATTCGCCACCGCGGCAGCGAGGACGCCGACGGTGACGTCGCCCTTGGTATCGACCGTTGCGTACCGGTCGCCGTCGGGCTTGGTGGCATCGACCGGTGCGCCGAGCTTGAGAACCTTATCGACGGGCTTGTCGAGGCCGATTTTCAACGTGACGACTGCCGCCGGGGCGTCGAGACCGAACGGCTTGAGGTCCTTCGTGCCGTACGCGGCCACTTTAATGGCGCGGAGTTTCGACAACTGGTCGGCGAGTTCGTCCATCGTCGGCCCGTCCGCCTTCTGCTTCGTGGGCTTGATCAGATCCCAACCCGCCCCGCTCGCACTCGGGAGGAGTTCGAGCTCGTTCGCCCCCTTCTTTCGGACGATGCCGTTGAGGGTGGCGGGATCGAAGGTCAGAAGCGTACGGTCGGCGAAGTCGAGTTTACCTTTCGCCAACGCCTCGGCGGACGCACCGCTCAGGACGGCGACGGCCGGTCCGTCGTCGATGCGGGCGAAGCGGTCGCCCGTGGTGTCGGTCCGGCCGAGCTTGACGGTATGGGTTTCCGGCTTCGCGGCCGCGTTGTCCTTCGGCGGGGCGACGGTCACGGTGACGGTCTCGGCCGGCTTTTCCAGGCCGAAATCGGCCCACTTGACGGTCGGGCCGTACCCGGCGAGGCGGGTTATCTGCGGCCGGGTGGCCGCGTTCAGCACGGCGTCGACCGTCGGTTTATCGGGCGTGAATGCCGACCCTTCCGCTTTCCAAACGCCCTTGCCGTCCTTCGCCAACGTCACCGCATCTGCGGCATTCGCCGGGGCAAGGTGCAGCTTTGAGACGCGGGACGAATCGAGAGTCAGCAACGACTTGTCGAGCAGGTCGAGTGCCGGCTTATCGACCGCCTTGACGAACGGGTCGGGCAGGACGAACACGGCCCCGCCCGTGCCGAGAGTGGCGTAGCGGGCTTTGGTCGCATCATCCGCCACCTTGCCGACCGTCACCGATTTCGTCACCGACTCTTCCTTCGGCGGCAGGGTGCCGGGCTTCGCTTCCTTATAGGTGACCGCCAGTTTCAGGGCCGGCTTGTCGAACCCGTACTTCGCCGGGTCGGCGGCGGATTGGGCTTCGTACTTCTCCGCCTTCAGTGTGGAGATGCCGGCGAGCACGCCTTGGATCGCGCCGAAACCGACGGTCGCGTTGAACGGACCGGTCAGTTTCCAATCGGCCCCGGCTTGTGTGAGCGTGTAGGATTCCATCCCCGCGTCTTCACCGCGGGTCACGGCGATGGTGGTAAATTTGTCGGTGCCCATGCTCCAGAGTTGCAGGGGTAAGAGGCCCAGCGCGCCCTTGCCGAGTGAATCGACGAGCGTGTTGGGCACGACGAAGACGCTGCCGGTGCCGTCGAGGCGGGCGTAGCTTTCGGACTTACCTTCCCGGTTGGCCCCGATGTCGAGCTTGGTCATCTTGCCGTCTTTGCCTGTAAACGTCAGCGCCACCGCGTAGCGCGGTTTTTCGAGGCCGTACCGGGCGAGGTCTTTCGGCCCCGGCGCGTCGTTGACGTACTCGGCGGCTTCCAACCGGGCGAGGTCTCCCGTGAGCTGGCTCGCCTTCGGTTCGTCGGTCGGCGAGGCGGCGGGGGCCGTCAGTTTCCAGACGTTCGGCGTGACTTCGGAATCGAGTTTCAGGGCGAAGTCGGGGGCACCAGCCTTTCGAACCACGACCGCATCGAGCGTGGCCTCGGCGGTGTCGAACAACCGGCGTCCGCGGTAGGCGAGGGCGGGGCGGTCGATCAGTTTCAGAACGTCGTCGGCGACGACGTCCACCCGCGGCCAGCCGGCCACCTGCACGTTCAGCTTCTTTTTGACCGCGTCGTCCTTGCCGATCAGAAACGTGATCGTCTGCGTCGGCGGGGGCGGATCGCCTTCGGGCACTTTCGCCCGGGTGACGACGGTCACCTTCGTCCCCGCGGCCGGGTCGATGCCGAGGTCGGCCAGTTTTTTCGGGTCGGCGTTGTCGATCAGGTTCTTTTCGCCGCCGGACGGGGAAGGTATGCCCGGGAACGGCGAGGGCGGGGTCGTGTTTTTCGCTTCGAGCCGGGAAAGCTGATCGAGGAGTTCCGTGACTTTCGACGGTTCCGCCAACACCGCTTTCGGACCCTCCCCCAAATACCAGCGGTCGTCCCGGTCGGCTGGTAACGTCGCTTCGGGGTTCCCCTTCTTCTTCACCAAATGGATCGCCGGTTGACCCTTCACCGCAACAGTTAATTCCTGCACATTCCCCGTCTCGAATCGGGCGAGCGTCGCGTCGCGGAGGTCGTCGATCCGGGGGAACAGGTCGTTCAACTTGTCCGATCGGACTTCGAAGACGAGCGGGTTGTTGTCCAGCTTGGCGTAGGAGTAGACCTCCTCGGTGAACGTAGGTTGCGGCGGGCGGGGGTTGAGCGGGTTGGGGGCCGCATTTTCGATGTGGGGGATCCGCCGGGCATCCCGGCCGATGCGCACGGCAACTGTTTGTCCGTTCGCCAGCGTGACAATCAGCGATTTTTCCGGCTTGTCCAGCCCCGTCACAGCGACCGGCTTATTCGCATCGAACGTTTCGGCCCATACGTCGGGGATCGAGGTCAGGATGGCCCGCAGCTTGGCCGGATCGACCTTGTCCCGGACCGGTTCGATAATTTCCCAAGCCGCGGCGAGCTTGTTCGCCGAAAGGCTCGGGTCGCCGGGGTGATCCGGGTCGGGTTTCGCCTCGGGGTTTTTGGCGAGCCGCTTCAGGGTGAAAGACCCGTCTTTCGATTCGACGCGGATTTGGGTGATCGCGTCGGACAGAATCGGCACCCGACCGGCGGGAGGCGGGGCCGGGCGGGTCGGGTTCGGGGGCGGTTCGCCGCCGACGAGTTTCACCCGCTCAGTCTGGGGCACGATCTGCCGGCGGCGGTATTCGTCAGCCGATTTCGCCAGCGCGACATAAACTTCTTCCGAAAGGCGGAGCACTTCGGGCAGCGTATCGACGCGCAGATACGTCGGCCGGCCGACGAGCGGGTCGGTCGGCTTTGCCGGCGGCCGGCCGAACGTCAGCGTTCGCGTCTCACCGCCCAAATCGACCTTTACCACGTCGGGCTTCTGATCCTTCGCCAGTCCGTACGGCGTCAGATCGGGCGAGTCGCCGGTGAGCGGTATCGGCGTGAACCGGGTGCGAAGGGTCGTCAACAAATCCGCGAGCCTGTCGGCTTCGGCCTGACGGACCGGCCAGTTCCCGGGTTGGGTCCAGACGCCGTCCTTTCGTTCCAGTGAAATCGTTTCCCCGCCCGACGGGGTGAGGTCAATCTTCCGAACCTTCTCGCGGGTGAGCTGGTCCTCGAGGACGGCGGCGGACGCACTCGGGCCCGGCGGGGCGGCCCGGGTGAGGCCGAGCTTGGGGCCGTACGTGTCGCCGCGCCAGACCCAGAGCCCGGCCAGGACGATGACGAGAAGAAGGAGGAAAGTCGAGAGCCAGCGCATGGTTGTGATCTTCTACTGGGACCGCGGCTGCCCGGCCGCTTGCGGGTCGAAGCGGGCGAAACGCCCGCCGTCCACGGAGTTAACGCACTTTTCGCATCATCAGTACCAGAATGCCGAATACGCCGCAGAACACGGGGGGAAGGAACGAGGCTCCGTACCACCAGAGGGTGGCGTCGCGGGGCGTGAGGGCGACGCGGGGGAACTGCCAGGTTTTGGTTTCGCCGGCGGGTTTGGGCAAGCGGTCGTCCCGCTTGAGCTGCCAGTTGGCCGTGAGGAGGAGGAGTTTTTCCGTTGCCGGGTCGAGGGTGTTGCCGGTGAAAAGTCCCCCGTGGCCGAAGGCGGCGAGGCGGACGGTGGGGTCGACGGGCCGCTGGTTCGCGGGAATGACGCTCGTGTATGCACTCGGATTGACTGCGGCGGCGAACGCGACACCGAGCGGAAGGCCGGGCGTCGTGCAGGCCAGCACTGCGGCCCCGGCCGCGGCCGCACCGGGCCGGGCGTCCAGCCAGTCGATCGGCACCTTTCCCTCCACCGCCACGCCAACCGTGAACGGTCCCTTCCGCTCCTCGTCCAAAGTGCCCCGCGTCGGATCGGTCCCCTTTAACTTCGGCGGGTCGTATTGCGGCACGTAATCTTCGTCCCCGATCAGCTTCGTCTCGTTCCAACTGTCCTTGCCCAACTGCAAGATGTCTCCGACGTAGGGCAGTGATGCCTCGATCGGACCGCGGGCATAAATCGGTCGGAAGCCGCTCTTCTTCACTTCCAGTTTCCCGCCGGGGGCTGCCAGCGCCGTCGTTTCGAACGCTGTCGCGACAGGATTTTCTTCCTTGTGGCTCAATTTCGCGGGCTTGAAGATCAATAACGGCGGCACGTCCACGTCCCCACCCGAAAGCGGGTCGCCGCGCCGCTCGGCGATGCCGCGGGCTTCGGAATCGGAAAGGATCGTCTGGTTGCCGAACGTAATGCCGAATCGGTTAAATATCTTTTCGACGTCGTCCTTCGGGGTGGGCATCCCTTCGCCAATGCTGGTGGGGCCGAAGCAGACCATCACCGGTTTCCCGGCCTTCACGAACGCCTTGACCGCGGCCGCCTGGTCCTGCACCAGGTTGAAGAGGGGATAAATGTTCGACGGAATCCATTCGCTCTTCCCAGCATCCAAGACGGTCAGGCGAGGGATGATCAGCAAATCGCAGTCGGCGATGGCTTCGGTCAGCTTGGCTTTCAAATCCGTCTGCCTTCGCCCCTCCACCGTCCGCTCGTCCTTCAACAGCGAGTCGTACTTCGGAGTGACCTTGTCGAGTTGTTCCTTCATCGTCTTCAGGTCGTCCGCGTTGTTCTCGGCGATCGCCCGCATCAATTTCTCGAACCCGGCCCGGTCTTCTTCCGTGGACACCCCCCGGCCGATCACCTGGCGGGCGATCGTGTCGAGTTCGGAAAGCGGGGCCTTTTTCGCCTTGTCCGCCAGTTCCAACGCCTGTTGCCGGCTCGCCCGGTACCGGTCCACGATTCGGGTGTAATAGAGCAATCGCGTTTCGGTGCGGTCGAGCTCCGATTCCTGAACCGTGCTCACCGCTGCCGGCGGTTCGTTCGTCCCTCCCCATTTTCGGGTGATAATGTCCTTCACCTCGAACCCGTTCGCTACGAGGCACTTCCTCAACCCGGCCGCGTTGTACTCGTCCCCTTCCCCATTCGTCGTCAGCACCTGGTGAATCACCAGCAGGCCAACCTTTGGCTTCTTCGCATCGAGCCGGTCGAGCCGGTTCGCGAAGACGTCGGTTCCTTGCGGGAGAAGAACCAGGTTGGTGAACTTCGTCCGCTCGGTTTCTTTCCCGTCGATTTTGGTTTTGACTTTGATCGTCGAGGCCGTGCGGTCGAGTTGGTAGAATTCGCTGAAGGCCAGCCGCTGCACTTTTCCTTCGGAGTAGAACAGCACGCTGTCTTCCGGGGCGGCGTCGAGTGCGGCCCGCAGCACCGCCGCGTTGCGTTTACCTTCGTCCGCCGATTCCCCGGGCTGATTCTCCACGGCCTTCAGCACCGCGTCCTTCTTGTCTTCAAACGCTTCGTCCTCGACGTCGAGCACGGTCACCTTGAACTGCGGGCCGAACTCGCGGAACTGGTCGACCAGGTCTTCCACCTTCTCGGAAATTTTCCGTTCGGCGGCCCGATCCAAGGCGTCGGCCGACTTCGACAGACCGGCCGAGGTGATGCGCTTCTGCAGCACGATCACCGTGGTCGGCTTCGTCGGGTCGATGGTTTTCAGCTTCGCGACGACGTCGTCGGGAAGGGTGAAAAGGTGGTCGCGGGTGCAATCGAAGCGTCGGTAGAGGGAGAACGAGACGACGTTGACCAGAATAAACGCCGCGACGGCGAGGGCGGTCTGGACGGCGGTCGCGGACCCGGCGGCGGTCCGCCGGCCGGTGACCTGGGAGAGGAGACCGAGGACTTCGAAAATCAGTGCGATGAGTACGAGGGCGGCACCGCCGAGCAACATGCAGACGGCGACTTGGTTAAAGGTTCCCGCTTCCCCTTTCACCGCCGGCTCGAACGCGGACCGGGTCCAGGAGTCGAACGGCGGGTAAACGGACACGGTAAGGACGAGGCCGACCACGGCCGAGAGTCCGCCGAGGAGGCCGAGCCCACGGATGAAGAACCGGAAGCGGTTTCCGATGGTTGTTTTTTGTCGTACGTCGGTCATGCTGCATCCATCCGTTGCGTGGGCACCGCCCACCATGAGCTAGAACGGTGGGCGGTGCCCACCCCACGAGATTACCGCAATCGCCGGGCTTCCAAACTCCGCACCGTCAGCATCAGGGCCAGAACGGTCGTGCTCAGGTAGAGCACGACGTGCCGGGTGTCGATCACTCCGCGGCAGAAGTCCTTGCGGAAGTGCTCGGGGACGCTGACGAACGCAATAATTCGTGCGGGCAGTGAGCCCGGATCGAGCCCCGGCCGCCAAAACGCGGCGACGACGAACGGCAACGTCACGGCCAGAGCCAGGATCGCCGCGACGAGTTGGTTTTTGACCAGACTCGACACGAACAGTCCGATGGCCAGGAACATCATTCCCGCGAGTAGGAGGCCGAGGTAGGAGGTTAATACAGGGCGCGGGTCGATGCCGAACGACCAGGTGGAGGGGTTCCACCAGGTCCCGTAGTTCAGGTTTGTCAGGATCGGTACGTAGATGAGGGTGGGCAACCAGAGGACGAGGAAAAAGAGGACGCAGGCGACGTACTTGCCGAAGACGACTTGCCAGTCGCGGATCGGGGCGGTCATGAGGACTTCGAGTGTGCCGGTGCCGCGTTCCTCGGCCAGGAGCCGCATCGTGAGCAGGGCGGGGATGAACAGGAAGACGAGCCAGAATTTTTCGTCCCCGAGCAGGGTCTGCATCGGGAATTCGGTGCCGCGCGTACTGGAGCCGATGAGCAGGTCGAGCGTGTTGGTGAAGAGCAGGCCCGTCACCGCCAGCAGAACGGCCATCACGACGTAGGCGATGGGTGAAAGAAAATACGCGGTGAATTCGCGTTTGATGAGGCTTCGTAACGGTCTCATTGAGTGCGTCCCGGTGGCTTCTCGCTCCGCTGTCGCGTCGCGTCTAAACGTCAAATGCCTTCTTGGCCTGTCAGACTCACGAACACTTCTTCCAGGCTCTTATTGCCGTGCTTCTTCCGCACGGCATCGAGAGATCCGTCGGCGATGACCTTGCCCTGGTTGATGATGATGACCGAATCGCACGCCATTTCGACTTCGGAGAGGATGTGCGTGGACAGGAGCATGGTGTGCTGGGTGCCGAGTTCGCGGATGAGTTTGCGGGTTTCGCGGATTTGTGTCGGGTCGAGGCCGGCGGTGGGTTCGTCGAGGATGAGGACGGGCGGGTCGGCGAGGAGGGCGTCGGCGAGGCCGACGCGTTGGCGGTAGCCTTTGGAGAGAGTGCCGACGAGTTGCCGGCGGACGTCGGTCAGCCAGCATCGGTCGAGAACGAAGCCGAGGCGTTTTTTGCGGTCGGCGGCGTTGAGGCCTTTGAGCCCGCCGCGGAACTTCAAATATTCGTCTACCCGCATCTCGCCGTAGAGTGGGCAGTTTTCGGGCATATACCCGATGCGGCGGCGGGCTTCGATGGGGTCCCAGAAGACGTCTCGGCCGTCGATCGACGCCTTCCCGCCGGTCGCGGTCTGGTAGCCGGCCAGGATCCGCATGGTCGTGGATTTTCCCGCCCCGTTCGGGCCGAGGAACCCGACGACCCGGCCGCGGGGGACTTCGAACGTGACGTTCCGAACCGCGGGGTACTCGCCGTAGTACTTGGTCAGATTTTCAACGACGATCATGCCTCGACCGTCCTCTCCAGGCAGCGGGGCTGAGGGCGGGGCGAACAGTTTCGCCTGTCACCTAAACGATTAGGCGCAGCGGGAAGGGAAGACAAGAGGGGAAGTTGGGGAGTGGTGCGCGGGAATTCCACTCGACGGGAATTGTTCGGCTTGTTATCGGGGCGAAATGGAACGGAAACTGGCATTCATCCTGTTGCTGACGGTAGGCGTGGCGGTGGGAATCGCGGCCGGGGTGGTATTGGCCCAGGGCCCTACGGTCGGCCCACCCAACGTTCTTCCGCCGGTTCCCGCCCCGGCCCAATCGCCCCGCGACTGGGTCGATTACGCCGATTTGGTCCTCCGCGTCGTTACGTTATTGGCCATTTCCTTCGGGCTGATCGGTACGTTCGCCGTACTGACGTCGCTGCGGGCGTCCGCTTACGGGCAAATCTTCGGCCGGTTCCAAGGCGTCCTCCTCAAACTCGCCGACCACCCCGATCTGTTCGACCGGATGAAAAAGGAAGAATACACCGATGCCGAGAACGATCCGAACAGCCCGGCCGTGGCCACCAACCCGCACCGGTTCTTCGCCAACGCCATCATCAACCTCTACGAGGAGGCGTTTCTCCTTTACGACTCCCGCGTGCTGTCCGTGATCGACCCGCTCCCGGCCGACTACTGGGTTTCCATGCTCGGGTCGATGCGGGCCGCGTTCCAGTTGAAATACGTTCGCACGCACTGGGAAAAGCGCCAGGCCGCGTTCTCCCCGCGATTCAACCACTACGTCCGCGACGAAATCGTCGGCTTCGTCGGTACCCAACCGGCGGCTGCCGTGGTTTAGTCGGCCGAAATGTGAAATGAATTGAAGTACTTCTTGACGCGGGCGTTATCGACGGAATAGCCTTTCCCCGCGATGGCGAGAATGAACAGCCTTTTGCCCCGGATGGCGAGTTGGTAAACGATGCGGTCCCGCCGGTTCACGTCGACGAGAACGATAAGGCTCCGCATCCCGTCGAGTACCGCGGCCCGTCGTTCCAAAACCTGCCGCCCCGGTTCCCGACCGATCGTGTTGGCGAACATGTCCAGGATGGGCGGAATTCCCAACCCGGGTGGGACGAAGGGCATGTCGCAGTAACTCGCTTCGGCCGATTCCACCACCCGCCCGAACGACTTCCGTTCCGAGACGCTCGACACCACTTGCAGCGGCCGACCCAGAAAACTGACCGTTTTTACCTTCGGGATGGGATTGACCCGCCCCGGCATGTCGATTTCGAACCCGGCACCGGGCGGGAGTAGGTGCGTCCATCCGCCCGAATTGCTGACGGTAAAAGCAACGGCCCCGGCAGCAATCAAGCCGCCCAATACGGCCAGCGTGAAGGCGACCTTTCCGAAGGGGGAGACCCCACGCTGCCGGGTTAAGTCTTCCGTCTCTTCCAGGCGATCCGGCGAGGTCGATGCAATCGCCCGCGCGGCCGGCACCGTAACGGGCGTTGGGCCGGGGGCGTATTGTTCCGTCCGGCAATCGCCACACGCCACCGGCCGACCGCCCAATTCGTCGGGCACTTCCAGCGTCGCCCCGCACGACTTGCAGACGAATATTACAGACATATTCGGTCGTGACCCTCCCCGACCCTCCCCCACGTTGGGGAAGGCATTAGTCGTCGTTCCGGTCATGATAGCACAGCCGGGCGAAAAGCCGGAGGTTGGGCCCCGCCGCACAACCCGGTTCGACCCCCGCGCTGTATCATCGCGGAAAGGTGTCACATGTCCGCTGCCGACGATTCGGTCATCGCCCTCGCGCCCGTGAATACCACGGTCGCGGTCCATACCACGCCCTTGTCTTCGGACGTCGCCCGCCGCCGGGCTGACGTCGACGACAAACAATCGCTGCTCGCGGGCCTGATCGCCGATTTGCAGTGTGAGGCGGTCATACTTTTGTTGCCGTCTCACGTCGCCTGGTTCACCTCCGGGCTGAACGTCCGCGGGCTTATCGCCGACGCCGAGCGGCCGGGAATTTACACGAACGGGATGCAACGCTGGCTTCTTTGCAGCAACGTAGACACGTACCGCCTCTTTCACGAAGAGCTCGACGGGCTCGGCTTCCAGTTGAAGGAATGGCAATGGAAGACGGGTCGTCCAACCCTTTTGGGCGAACTGGTCGTAGGCCGAAAGGTTGCCGTGGACCGGCCCTACCCGAACCTGCCGCCGGTGAACGAACGGCTCCGCCTTCCCCTTCGGACGTTAACTCCGTACGAGCAGGACCAATATCTTTCCCTCGGCGGCGTGCTCGTCCATGCGGTGGAAGCGACGGCCCGGACGTTCGAGCGGCTGGATTCGGAGGAGGAAATCGCCGGGCAGGTGGCGCACCGGCTTTGCCATCACGGGGCGGAAGGGGTGGGGATCAGCGTGACCGCGGATGGGCGGGGTTCCCGGTGCCGCCGGGCCGGGTATACGTCCGCGGCCGTGTCGGAGGGGTGTGTGATTCAGGCCACGGCGGTTCGCGGCGGGTTGTACGCCACATGTTCCCGCACGGTTTCATTCGGACCGCAATCCGTGGCGATGAAAGCCGAGCATGACCTGGCGTGCAAGGTGGCGGCGGTGTACAAATCGCTGAGCAGGCCGGAAGAAACGCTTGCGACCGCGGGAGCCGCCGGGGGTTGGCTGCTCGCCAATACGCCTTACGAATACGACTGGCGACACAGCCAGCCGGGGTACGGGGCGGGTCGACATCCGGCCGAAGAGCTCCGCCGGTACAATAGCGACGAAGCGTTCATTGTCGGACAAGCACTGGTCTGGCAGGCGCGAATCGGGACCGCTGCCGTGGTCGATACGGTCATTGTGTCCGCTGCGGGACCGATTCCCGTCACCCCGCCGGAACTCTGGCCGTTCAAGCGAATCCGCCTGAAAAACGCGGCTTACGACATACCGGACGTACTAATAAGGGAATGACCGCCTGACTTACCATTTCGTAATCTTTACCCAGATTTCGCGCATTTTTCGGATTTCCAGATTCTTGGAGTTTCTGAGGCCACGAGATAGCTTTGGGCGCCGCCGGCGTCTATACTCGTGCAACGGGTCCGACTCCCGGCGACCCACACGAGTTGCAAGAAAACCCCGGGCCGAGCGTATTCCTTTTAGGCCGCCCTTCGTCGAGACGCTGCATTGATTACCCCGTCGGACGCTGTCAGGGTGACCGGATGACCGACCGGTCGAAGTTCGGGCCGATAAACGGGCCGGGGTTCGACCCCGCGCCGGTGGTCGGTCCATTTTCCGGCCCACCGGCCGCCGCACAGGCCCTCGCGTTGGCTTTGGGTTGTCCCGACCTGTTTCTGATCGACGCCTTTCCCGGCCCGGATCGAGACGGGTTCGCCGTGGCGCTGGCCGCCACGGCCGCACGACTCGACCGGACCGTTCTTCTCATTGCTCCCGACGCTAACATCGCCGACACACTGTTCTCGCACCTCTCGGCCAATTCCGACCCAGCCGCCATTCGGGCTCTGGCGCCGAATGAGGATCCGGATGCTTTACCGGAACCGGTGCGATCGCGCTGTACCGTTGCGCATCGGGACCGGACGATATCCGAGGTCGGGCAACGAACAGACCGTTTTGCAGCGGAGTTGCGGTCCGCCGAGGCGCTAGCCGAAACCGCCCGGGCCGAGTGGGCTTCGCGAAAAACCGACCGGGCACGAATTCCGGGCGACCTGGACGCCCGTCGCGCGACCTTACTCCAGAAGGCCACTGCCGCGAGGGAGCAACTCGCCAATCTCGTTCCTCAACAGCAGGCAAAGGAACAGCATCGCATCTGGTCCGGCCTGTTCTGGAAAGCGACCTTATCCGGCGGCGTCGTCCACCGGGTCGCCGAACTGGAAAAGCAGATTGCGGCTATAGACCTGGAAGTCGCCGGGTTGGGCGAACAAGCCGACGCTGCAATCCGGCTCGATACCGAGATCGGGCATCTGGCGCTCCGCATCGACCGTTTGAACGCCGAGGTGGAAGCCGCCCGGGCCAGTTTGGCGGACGTCCAGGCGGCGGTGCAAAACACGGTGCATCCGATCGTGGTCGCCCCGTTCGCGGCGATCGGTCACGATTCGGCCCTGCGGACGACGTTCGATCACGTGGTCGTGACCTATGCCGAACGGGTTTCGCCCGAGACGATGGAATTGGTTCAACGGTTTGCCCAGCGGAGCGTGCTGATCGGGTCGCGGTTCGGGCGGCAGGCGGGGCCCCTTTTCGCCGAACTCTTCGCCGAGCGGGATACGGGGCCGTGGATGGCCGAGACCGGCAGACTCGTCTTCCGGAACGCACCCGTACCGCAACACCGACGAAACGACCTGCGGTGCGAACCGCTCGTCGACCGGCCCGAAATCGAACTTCGGTTTCTGGGCAAACACGGGTGTGAAGTCGAACTCGCCGAAGTGGCGTTTCCGGACGCGATGTCCCCGGCCGAAGCCCGCTCCTGGCTCGCCGCGGAACTCGGCATCCTGCGACTGAGCCCCTGCGGCCCGCACCATTGGCACGACGGCCCCGGTCCGCTTCGGGCGTGCTGGCATCTCGCGGACACGATACCCGAAGCCCCGAAAGCCTGGGCCGAACTTGGCGACGGCATCCGGGTGCTCGTCACCGGTACCGGGGCCGATGCCGTCACGTCCGCAGTCACCTTCGATCCCGAACAATGGGACCGCCCTGCCGCTGAAGCCTGGCTCGCCGATGCCCTGGCATTCGTGCCCCCCCGTGCCGTCCGCCTGCCGCGAGCGCCCGCCGTTCAACCCGCGACGAAGCCGATACCCGTCACGGTCGGGTAATCACCCTCGGCATACAAAAGCCATGAATGAGGAAGAACGCAGTCCAAATGGGACTGCCCGACGACGAATCGGAAAAACTTAACCATTCCGCAATTGATGAAAGGCGTCGAAAGCGCTTGTCAAAGCCGTACCAACCTGAAATACTCGTATGCACCTCGATACGATTGCACGTCAATCGATCACGCCGACCGAATGCCGAACCGGAAGTCGAGCCGGACCCATGCGATTCCCAGTTTTTCTCGCACTAATTTTTCTGGTCTGTTCGACCAGAGTAATGGCCGAAGATCCGTCGAAACCGGCGGAATTGGCCAAGAGTGACGTTACGTTTTTTGAGACGTACATTCGCCCCGTCCTGGTCGAGCGGTGTTACGAATGCCATTCGACGAACGCCAAAAAGGTGAGAGGAAAGCTCCTCCTCGATTCGAAGGCGGGTCTGGCCAAGGGGGGGGAGAGTGGAACCGTTATCGTTCCCGGCGACGTCGAAAAGAGCCGGTTGATTTTGGCCCTTCGCTGGACAGATCCCGATTTGACGATGCCGCCGAAGGAAAAGCTATCGGCGAAACAGATCGAGAAGTTTGAAGCCTGGATCAAAATGGGTGCGCCCGACCCGCGGGTCGAATCGGCGACCGCTTCGAAAACGATCGACCTCAAGGCGGGTCGCAAGTGGTGGGCGTTTCAATCGGCGACCGAGTTTTCCGCGCCCGCGGTCCGGCAATCCGATTGGGTCAAGAAGAAGATCGACGCCTTCGTATTGCAAAAGCTGGAAGCCACACGGCTATCCCCGTCCCCTCCGGCCGATCCGCGGATCCGGATTCAACGGGTGTATCTCGACCTGACCGGCCTCCGGCCCAGCTACGAGCAGACCGAAGCGTTCGTAATAGACCCGTCCGATCGGGCCTATGCTCAAGTTGTCGATCGCCTGCTCGCTTCGCCCCAGTACGGCCAGAGGTGGGGCCGGTATTGGCTCGACGTCGCACGGTACGGCGACGACAACCCGACCAGCGAAGCTACGAATCCGCCCTACCCGTACGCGTGGCGATACCGCGACTGGGTGATTCAGGCGATGAACCGCGACGTGCCGTACGACCGGTTCGTTTCGCTGCAACTCGCCGCCGATCTGATGCCGCGGGTGACGCGAGGCGACCTGGTCGCCACCGGTTTCCTGGGCATCGGCCCGGTTTACCACAAAGACGGCCGGCTCTCCAAAGACGTGATCGAAAACTTGTACATGGACGATTGGGACGAGCGGGTCGACGTGGTGTCCCGCGGCATTCTCGGCCTGACCGTGGGTTGCGCCCGCTGCCACGACCACAAGTTCGACCCGATTTCCACTCGCGATTATTACGCCCTTGCCGGGGTGTTCGCCTCGACGGTCGCGGCCCCGCGGCCGACGGCCGAGGTCGATCCCGCGGCGGAAGCTCAGTTCATGGCCGCCGCCCAGCGGTTGTTTTACCTCAGCTACACGGCCAACCTCCTGCGGAACGAACCGGGCAGTAAGCCCAAAGAAGCCAGGCAAAAGGTTGAGCACACCGTCACGGAGTTGGACAAAATCGAATCGGAAATCGCCCCGCTGCGCGAGAAGTATCCCACACTCCTTGCCTATCTGGCCAAGCTCGACCGGCGACCCGCCCCGTACGATGCGAAGCCCGGAACCCGACAGGCCCCACGCCGGCGCGGGGGGCGGGGCGGGGCCACGGAGCCGATCTTTCATTCGGTGTACGATGCCGGGTTGTGGGTGGACGGAAGCGATCCGGATTTTACGCACCTCGTCGTGAAACCCGGCACGCCCCACGATTTGCACGTCCTGCCCGGGGGCAACGTGGCCAAGCCCCGCGAGCTCGTCTCCCGCGGGTTCCCGGCCGTGCTGGCGAAAGGGGATGCCGCGTTCCATCACGGCTCGGGCCGACGCGAACTGGCGGAGAAGATATTCACCGACGCGGCCCCCCTCGCCGCCCGCGTCGTGGTCAACCGTGTCTGGGCCTGGCATTTCGGCAAACCGCTGGTCGATACCCCCAGCGATTTCGGCGCCCAGGGGGGAAAGCCGACGCACCCGGAGTTACTCGACGACTTGGCCGCGCGGTTCATCGCCAACGGCTGGTCGCTGAAATGGCTGCACCGCGAAATCGTGCTGTCCGACACGTATCAACAGTCCAGCCGTCCGCGAGCCGATGCCGCGAAGGTGGATTCCGACAACAAGCTGCTTTGGCGGATGAACCCGCGCCGGCTCGACATCGAAGCGTATCGTGACTGCCTTTTGCAGGCGTCCGGCAACCTCGATACTCGATTGAGGGGACCGTCCTCGGACCTCGACCAGACCTCCAACACGCGTCGCACCGTCTACGCCCGGATCAGCCGCAGCCGGCTCAACAATCTGCTTCAACTTTACGGCTTCCCCGAAGCAACGATGCACAGCCCCGGCCGGGAAACCACAACCTCGCCGCTGCAACAGTTGTTCGTGATGAACAGCCCGTTCCTCCGCAGTCAGGCTGTCGGGCTCGCCGACCGAGTGGCCAGGGAACCGGACGTTCCCGCCAAAGTTCGGGCGCTCTATCGGATCGTGCTGGCCCGCGACCCCGACACCCGCGAACTCGACCTCGCGACACAATATATTTCCGCCGCGACGGTGCAGGATTTCGCGCACGCGTTGCTGGGCACCAACGAGGTGATTTACTGGCCATGATAAATCCATCACTTTCCCGCCGTGACGTGCTGCGATCCCTGGGCTCCGGAATGGGGTCGGTCGCACTGTTGGGAATGCTGGCGGACGAAAAGGCGCGGGCGTTCGGCTCGTCCTCTCCCGCGCCGCACTTCCCGCCGAAAGCCACGCACAACATCGTCCTGTTCATGCCCGGCGGTCCGTCGCAGATGGACCTGTTCGACCCGAAACCCGCGCTCAAAACTTACGCCGGCCAACGGCCCAATTCCGTCAACCTCCGCACGGAGCGGACCACCGGCGGACTGTACCCTTCGCCCTTCACCTTCGCGAAACACGGGAAATCCGGCCTCGAAATCAGCGAACTGCTGCCCAAGCTCGCCGCCGTCGCGGACGACCTTTGCATCGTCCGCTCGATGTACACCTTCAACCCCACCCACACGCCCGCACGCAGCTTGTTCCATACCGGGAACATTGCCGCGACCCGCCCCTCGATGGGCTCTTGGATCATGTACGGCCTCGGGTCCGAAAACAAGAACCTGCCGGGGTTCGTTGCCCTGGCGCCTGGCGGCGGTGTCGGGGCAGGGGTTCGGAGTGGCTTTCTTCCCGCGAAGTATCAAGGGACCGCGTTCGACGATACGACCACCGATCCGCAAAGAATGATCCGTTACCTGCGAAACTCGCACCTGGACGCACAGGCCCAACGGCGGCAGTTGGACCTCGTGCAGGAACTGAACCGCCGGCACGAACAGGCCGTCGGCTCGGACGAGTTTCTGGAAGGCCGCATCCAGGCGATGGAAACCGCGTTCCGCATGCAGGCCGAAGCAACGGACGCATTCGACATCCGCGGCGAACCCAAATCCGTCCGCGAGGAGTACGGCACGTCGCCGTTCGCCAACGGCTGCATCCTGGCCCGAAGGCTGGTCGAGCGGGGCGTGCGATCCGTTCACGTCCACTACGGCCCCGGCCAGCCGTGGGACGACCACAGCCGGATCAACAAAAACCTGCGGGGCCGCTGCCCGGACATGGATCGGGCGTCGGCCGCCCTGATTACGGACCTGAAACGGCGAGGGCTACTCCAAAAAACCGCCGTCGTCTGGGGCGGTGAGTTCGGCCGCACGCCCGTTTCCGAAAGCGGCGACGGCCGCGACCACAACCCCTACGGATACACCATGTTCATGGCCGGCGGCGGGTTTAAGGGTGGCGTCTGCCACGGCAGTACGGACGAATTCGGCTTCCGGGCCGTCGAACGCCGCGTCTCCATCCACGACCTGCACGCCACCCTTCTGCACGTACTCGGCATCGACCACGAAAAACTCACCTACCGCTATGCCGGCCGGGACTTTCGGCTGACCGACGTCTACGGCGAAGTCGTTCACGACCTGCTCGCGTAGCCTTAACGCGGCCGGCTTCGCTTTGCGGGGCGGCGTCTCACAACACCTATTTTTTCGCCTCGTATTCCCCTTCCAAAAACGACTGGATCGTTTCGGTCTTTTCGCCCGTCACGTCTTCGAGCTTCGCGGTATCCTTGGTTACCACATACTTGAATTGAAATTTGAAGCCGACGGGTACGACTTCCTTCAACTTGGCCTTGAAATCTTCCTTCGCCTCCAACGCGGTGACTTTGGCTTTCACCACCCCGTCTTTGCCGACGGTATATTCGCAAACGACGGCGATCATTTCCTTGTCGCCGTGGGGATATATTTTCAACCCGTCTTTGCCCGTGAATTCGAGCCGTAGGTCGCCGTCTTTTTTCGTCCACGAGCCTTCAAACGGAGCCTTGCCGGGCTTTTTGTCGTCGGCCCTTAGGTGGGCGTGGAGGGGGACGAGGAGGGCGAGGAGCACCGCGAACGGGAGGCACCGGATCGGCGACATGATCGAACTCCTGGGGAACGGTCCGGCCGTCGGCTCGACGGCGGCACCGCACGAGTAACTTAGCAAGCACTCACTTATTTGTCAACCACCAATGCCCGGTGGTTCGCCGGCCGACCCGCCGGTACACTGGTTCGCATGGGTCGGCCGAAAACCATCTCCGACGACGACGTGCTCCGCGTCGCCCGGAAAACGTTTCAAGCGAAGGGGCACACGGCCAGCACCCGGGCGGTGGCGGACGCGGCCGGCATCTCGGAAGCGGTCCTCTATCAGCGGTTCGGCAGCAAAGACGTACTCTTCTTCCGGGCCATGCACGCCACCGGGCCGGACGTTGAACGCCTGCTCGGCCCGATCGACCCGCCGGACGACGCCCGGATCTTCTTGCGCCGCGTGGTCGTTCGGGTCGGGAAATACTTCGCGGAAGTGATTCCGCTCGCCTTGCACGTGATGACGCACCCGTCGTTCGACCGCAAAATGCTGGGGCCGCCGGGCGGTCCGGCCGAGTTGAAGGCCGGACTCGCGGCGCGAATTGAGGTGCTGGTCCGGAACCGAAAAATCGTTTCGCCGTCACCCTCGACCACCGCACGGCTGCTTATCAGCCTCGCCCACGATTGGGCCCTCGGCCTCGCCCTCCGTCACATCCCGAATTCCCGAAACGCCCGCGATCTGGAAGAAATGGTGGACGTGATCTGGGCGGGACTGAAGCCGGGGAAGTAGACTTATCCTCCCGTCCCCCTCTCGTCCGCGACGCGGACTTTCTTTCCGAGCGTGTCGCCGTCCCAGCGGAAGGCGGCTTCGTGGGGGCAGGCGGAAACGCAGAAGGGGTCGGCCCCGGCCGGGACGAGGCCGTGGCACAGGTCGCAGTTCAGGGCTTTCTGCACCACGGCCGCGGTCCGCTTCGCCGTCGGTTCGGTGGGCAACACCATCTGAATCGAGCCGAACGGGCAGTTTTTTTCGCACAGCGAACAACCGATGCAATGGTCGTCGATGAGCATTTCGAGGGAAGAGCCCGAACGGTGAATCGCGTCCACCGGGCAACCGTCCATGCACGACGGGGTGTGACACGACCGGCAGGACGCGGCGACGAGGAATTGTCCGAACCGCAACCCGTCGCGGAGTAATCGGCTGTGCCCGTCGCCGTGGGCATCGGCGCAGGCCCGGGTACACTCGTCGCACCGGGTACACGAATGCAGGTCGAGTACCAGCATTTTCTGGCCCTGGTAGAGGCCTTGCGTAAGGAAGTCGCCGAGCCGTTCGGACGGGACGGCTTCTTCTGCTTTTTTCGCGACGGGTGTCTGGCTGGTTGAACGGAGGGCGGCGACGGCGTCGTCCACGAGTTTGTCGCGGATTTCCGGGAATCGGTCGCAAAGGTCCTCGAACGCCTCACCGGAAATCCGCACGACCTCGACCGGGTCGAGTGCGGTCACGGTGGCGGTCCGCCGGCCGCCGCGTTGTTCCTTGTCGAGTAGCGGGGCAACCTTCGGGTGGTCGACCAACAGGCCGACGTGGCCGAAGTAATCGTTTTCGGTCTGCCTGCGGATTACGTGCTCGACGCCGCCGTCGGTCCGGGTGACTTTCACCGTGCCGAGCCGGATGAGGTAGAAGGCGAAGACCGGGTTGCCCTGGGTGACGATCGCCTGCCCGGCTTCGACCCGGCGGAGTTCGGCCCGGTCGGCTAGTTCTTGTTTACCGGTGTCCGGGTCGGTGACGGTCATCTGACCGGCAAGGAAATCGACCACTTCGGTCCGGCGGGAGTCGGGAATATCGTGGAAGAGCTGGCTGGTCCGCAACAGGGTTCGCACGGCATTTAGGACGTAGATTTTGCCGAGCACGTCGCGGGCGGCGGGACTGCGCTGGGCCATGTCGAGCAGGTTGCGGGTGACTTCGTAAACGACGCCGGAGGTTCTCGCCCGGATGGTCGCGGTGCGGGGGCGGGCGGTGAGGCAGGCGAGCTCGCCGACGATGGTGGCGCGGGGGTCGATCACGGTGAGAACGGTCCCGGTTCCGACGGCCGTTCGCTTCACTTTCCGCTTGGAGAACCCCCTCCCGGCTGGGGAACCGCCGCCTCGGCCGTCGTCGATCACTTCGAATTCGCCGTCCTTCAAGAAGTAAGCCGTTCGTCCGTACTCCCCTTGTTCGCACAGGATTTCCCCGGGATCGACCCGTCGTTCCCGCACCGCGCCTTCGTTCCACCGTAGGTAGGCGAACGGGATGGTGGCGAACGGCTTAAAGGTCCGGCGTGTTTTGTTTGCATCCACGTAGTCGATTTCGAGCGTTGCGGCATCGATCGCGGATAGAAACCTCGATTTGTCTCCCGGTTTCGGCTTGGGCAGGGGTTGACTCGGATTTTTCGGGATCGGCGGCGCGTCCTCGAACGCCCGCGGGGCGACGCGGCGTTTGAGGGTAAGCGCCCCGGTGGGACAAGAGGACATGCATTCGCCGCACTGCACACAGCCGGAATCGTTCATCAGTTCATCGAGGTCGAAGCTGATGCGGGTGGCGTACCCCTTGCCGGTGTGTCCGATGACGGAGAAGGGTTTGATTTCACCGCAGGCGCGGACGCAGCGGTCGCAGACGATGCAGCGGTCGTGGTCGACGACGATGGAGCGGGAGGAGTAGGGGAAGCGTTCGTAATCTTCGCGGTCGCGGGCGACCCATTCGGGGTCGTATTTGAGGTCTTCGTCGGCCGGGGGCGGTCCGACGACGGGGAGTGCGATGGGCCGGGAGGTGGGGTGTTTGGGGATTTTGGCGGAGCCGAAGTTTCGGCCGGTTCGGCCGTCCGTGTTTCGGCCGAGGCCGAGGCGGGGAACGAACGCTTCGTCCACCGCCGCCCCTTCGTCGAGATTCAAGTCCGGCAGCGAGGTCGCCCGCGGCACCAAGTGGCCGGTCGTTCGGGCGATCGACGACATTTCGTCTTTGAAACGGTCGTACCGCTCCGGGTCGGGGTGGTGATGGTCGGTCAGCAGAAACTCGGTCACGACTTCGACGGACCCCTTCACCTGCGGGGCGTACTTGTCGAGCGTTTCGCCCATCGTTTTGACGGCCTGATCGGCCGCGACCGCAGCCTCGGCGGCAATCTCCGCCGCCGACTTCGGCGGGGCCGTATGATTCGGATCCCGCGCCTTCCGCCGTTCCTGGTCCCCGATCTCTTTCACCTTGGCTTCTGTCATGTACGCCCGGTAGTAGAAGTGCCAGGGTTTGCTACCCGGGCCGTTTTTGGGGGCGTACGGGTCGGGGAGGTAGCCGCCGAACCGGCCGGTGACGACCATGTCCGGTTGCACTTCGTGCTGGCAGGCGGGGACGAGTTTTTCGCTGGGGGCGAGTTTACCGTCCCGCTTGCGCCGCTTGCTGACGTGGACGGAACAGACCCGGCAGACGGCCACCGGCGTCATGTGTCGTTGGTGGCAGAGGACGGGCAAACGGAGATTCAAATCCTGCGGCCGCCACTTGCCCTGGTGCACCAGCAAAGCCGCCGCGTCAAAAATAGTCGAGGCTCGCGGGATCGGCAGACCGTCCGGCCCATTCCTCTCGTTCCCCAACGCGTCGGTCACCGGTACCGCTTTCGGCAGCGTCACCGGTATCCCGTCCAGAATTATCGTGACCATCTCCCGAAACTGGTCCCGGGTGGCCGCCACTTTTCGGATCAGATCCCCGTCCTCATCCCGTGCGAACGAGGCTTCCTGCTCCCGTCCGCCGAGGTAAAGGGTTTCCAGGACGTCGAGGGAGATGGCCATACGGAATCCTGTTAAACAACGCGTCGAAGCTGCGTCATGTCGGCCGCACACACTTTCGATGTGCCGCTAAGCCGACGCGTTTCCTTGTGATTTCGGGGCCGCTTCCGGGAAGTACGTCAAGGCTGTAATTAACGGGTTCGAGGCCACTTGACCGAGACTGCAGATGGAAGTCGAAACCATCGCCTCGGTCATCGTGGCGATGACCCGCCGGCTGTTGTCCGGTTTCCGGCGGGTGGGTGCCGTGTCCTTCCTCCTGGCCAGGAGCTGCGTGCCGATTTCGGTGAGTTTCTGCGACCCGATCCGGCAGGGCACGCACTTGCCGCACGACTCGTTCCGGAAAAACTCGGTGAAGTTCACCGCCTGCGACAGGATGTCCGTTCCTTCAGCGTAGACGACGATCCCGGCCCCGAGCATCATCCCTAACCCCCCTTGGCCGCCAATGCCGAGCAGCCGGTTGTACGCCTTGAACTGGTTCAGATCGAGCGGCATCTTGAGCAGGTCGAAGTACGTTCTGGTCGTCGTCGAGCCGTCCGCCTGGGGAAAGGGAATCGCGGTGAGGTAAGGCGTCAAACTTTGGGCGCGGAATTTTGCCACCTGCCGGGCCTCGGCGTCCTGAATGTCCGAAACGGACGCCTTGCTCTGCCGCAAATCCTCGCGAACTTTGAACAACCCCTCGGCCAGCATTTCCCGAATCCGTTTGTCCAGCTCGGCCTCGTCCGGCATCGGCAGAAGGGCGGGAAGGATGCCGCCGGACGGCCCGGACGTGGCGAGGGCCAGGATTCGCTTACGGTCGCGGATTCCCCCGCAATAATCTTTCGACCCGATCAGGTCGCCGAGTGTCGCTCCGACCGGAACTTCGTAAACGCCCGGCCGGGTCACGTCCCCGCTGACCGAAAAGATGCGCCGGCCCTTCAACGGGCTGACACTCTGATCGACGTACCACTCGCCGCCGTTCAGCGCGATGGCGGGGGACCAGGCGAGGGTTTCGACGTTATTCACGACTGTCGGCTTGTCGCGGAGACCGTTGGCGTAGAGTTCGGGCGGTCGGTTCCGCGGTTGGCCCCGGCGGTCGGACATCGCTTCGAGCAGGGCGCTCTGCTCGCCGCAAATGTACCCGCCGGGGCTGGTGAAGACTTCGACGGGGAACGAGCGGTCGGGTTTGCCGAGGAGGTGATGGCCGCAGACGCCCGCCGCGACCGCCAGTTGAATGGCCGCGTTCACCGCGGCAATCTGCTCCGGGTATTCGTGACGGATAAAAATGTACCCCGCCGTGGCGTTCGTAATCAGGCCGGCGAGAATTACCCCTTCCACGACCAGGTGCGGGGTCTGCAGCAAAAGTTCGCGGTCCTTGAACGTCCCCGGTTCACTTTCGTCGCCGTTGCAGACGATGTATTTCTCGTTCCCCTCGGCCTCCGCCTTCCAGACTTCGAGCCACTTCACGAACGCCGGCATCCCGGCCCCACCCATGCCGAGTAGGCCGGAAATGTAAAGTTCGGAAAGCGTCGGATAATTTTGCTTCGCCCACGCCGTTACCGCGTCCGGTTTCGTCCCTTTGGCCTTGAGTGCGTCGGGGAATTTCACCGGCGCCGGGTGCAGGGCGAGGAAGTTGAGGGCGGCCTGGTAGGGTTTGAACTCGGGGTTCTGGGCGTACGGGTCGATCAGCCAGCGACTGTTTTCACTGCCAGCCACGCGAACGGGATTTGAGTGGACGGCATGGGCTGCGTCAGTGTCCGCCGCCGGGCTTTCCCCGGCGATCACGGCCCGGACGATCCGGCCATATTCCGCAGGCGAACGCCCTGCATAGATGCGCTCGTGAACTTGGTTCTGGTGTTCGCCGTGGCCGGGGTAGGAATCCGGTTTTGCTCCGGGGGCCCGATGGTCGAGTCGGGTGACGCATATGACCGGCGCCCGATCGCACCGACCGAGGCAGGAGACGCCGTCGACGACGACCGCGCCGCGATTTCGATCTTCGGAATCGGCGCCGGGCCGGGAGCACTCGCCTAATCCCTCCAGCCCGAGAAGGTGCGCCGCCCCACGTAAATGGCACGTCAAATCCCGGCAGACCTGCACGTGAACGAACGGCGGCTTATTCCATTCGGCCCGAAAATGGGGGAAAAAACTGACTACTTCCTGAATGCGGGCGAGCGGCGTGCCGGTGGCACTCGCGAGTGCCCGCAACTCGGCATCCGGAAGATAGCCGAACTCGTCCTGTATCGCGCGGAGTCGCTGAACGATCATGGTTTATCCGGCTTCCCGATAAGGAAGTCGATGGGGGATTTCGCAGGCTTCAGCGGATTCCACGCATTCGCACCGCGGCCCTGAAGCGGGTGCTCGCCGTTGTGGTAGCTATGGCAATCGGTGCAGCCGAAACGGACCCCACCCGGCTTTTCCTTTGACCCGCCGAGGGGTCCGTGACAAATCCGGCACGTATCGATGCCGGGGAGGTTCAAATTTTCTCTCTCGACGAGTGCCATTCCGGAAACAGGGCTGTCGAACACCGAATGGCAAGCACTGCACCCGTTGCGGTATTCCTGAGACGCCGGGTCTTGCCCGAGCAGAGCCTTGTGGGAGGCATGATTGAATCGGGCATTGGGGAACCAGATTGCGGGTGAACTGACCGGTTTGATCGTGTGATTGTCATTGAAATCGTGGCACTTCCGACAGTTGGCCTCGACGATCTTGGTCCGGGCGTTCGTCATCTCTTTCAGGCGGCCGACGTTCGGGTTTGTTTTCGGTTGCTCGGGTTGCTGCCGCACGAACGGTAGTTTCGTTCCGTCCAATTCCGGAGACCCGATCCCGAGATCGAGGGCCGTCGTTCCTTCAATCAACTTCCTGAGTTCTTCCGGCTGGCGGTGGTGAGGGATTTCAAGTGGAGTATGCCCCTCTTTCCCATCCCCGATCGAGCCCAAAAAATGACACGACTGACAGTTCTTTTCAAACGTCACGGGCAAAAAGTATGCCCCGTTTCCCTTCGTTTCATTGTCGAGGGAATGGCACGACGCACAGGTCAGTTGAACCAGGTCGTTTTCTCTTTGCCCCGGTTGTTTGTACCGTGGCTGGTCTTTGACTCGCACTGCAACCCGGTCGTTGCCGGGCGGGTTGACGGTTGTCAGCCCCATGGCCATGTGCAGGCTGTGGCTGAACTTCATGGATCGCGCGGGAGGGTTCTTCCGCACTTCGAATTCGGCATGGCTTGTTGCAAAATTGGTGTAGTTGCCCGGTTCACGGCCGTGAAATTTTGGCAGGTCTTCCCGGTGGCATCGCGTGCAATCGCTGTCCGAAAGTCGGGTTAGCGAGAATTCTTTCCCGTTGTGATCGTGGTGGCAGGAATTGCACGTCCCCTCCTGTTGCCCGCCCGGCCAATGGTCCGGGTCAAAGTGCCGCGGCCCGGCATGGCATTGAACGCACGTCTCTTCGAAACCCGTGTTCCACCGCTCGTCCGCCTTCCAAATGTCCCATCCAAACTCTTTCATCGAATGCTTTGGATGGCACATCGCACAATTCGCTTCCCACGCCGCGTGCGGGTTGGCGAGGGGGCCGTGGGTGTAGCGTTCATCGGTGTTCGGCCGGCCGAGCATTTTGGCGAAGGGGGCCGCAGCTAACCAACCGAGGCCGACGATAAACGCCACGGCGGAGAGCCCCCACTTCCACCGTTCCAGCTTGTTCCAGCGGCGGAAATAGCGACGCAGCCCCACGTGGCGGTCGACGAGTGGACGGTTCGGGGCGGGGGCGGCCATGGTGTGCTACCAGTATTTCAGCGCGGCCACGGCGTGGAAGCACATGAACGCGGTCATGGCGACGGACGCGGGCAGATGCACGAGCAGCCAACCGTGCAACCACCCGGTCATTCGCATCTGTACGTCCCACTGGCGCCGCAGGTCGGTCAGCGATTCCATTCGGGCGAGGACCGGCTGGGCGGCCGATGGCAGTGCCGTCCGCAAACGGCCGTACTGCCGGGCCGTTTCTCCCCGCGAGCGAAGCATCGACCCCGAGTGTCGGCCGCGTTCGAGGTACGGCTCCAGTAATTTACTCTGGAACGACGACAGGGAATCGTAAACCCCCCCGTCGGCGGTCGGAAGCCTTTCCACTTTTTCCGCATGCACCTCTCCACCCGCGGACAAGTTCAAAACCAGTTGCCGGCATTCGGCGGCGTAGTTTCGCATTGCGAGTTCCGAAAGGCCGGCCACCGTTTCATTCGGCACGTCGTCGAGGATTTTCTGTGGCAGCCATTGCTGAAGGATCAGCCCCCAGATGCCGCTGACGATGACGACGAGGAAGAGAACGAGCGTAGCGGCGCTGAGCGTGCCGCCCAGTGCGAAGCCGGAATGGATCAGCGTGATCGGCAGGGAAAGGAGGCCGAGCCAGACGTGCAGGCGGAGCCAGGACCGAGTCGGCCCGAGGCGGGTGCCGCGGAACCACTTTCGGGGCCAGATGAGCATTTCGAAGAAGACGAGCACGCCGGCCGCGAACCCGAGGAAGACGCCGACCGGACTGGAAGCCGCAGGCCAGTTCCACCACCCGGCCTTCGCCCCCAACGCCCAGACGACGGCGGGTCCGGCCGCCAAGAGCGATAAACACAGCACATTCCCGATCCGGCGGCGGGGCGAATGAAATCGTCCGACTAGCACGAGCGGTCCTTTCGCAATTTCCCGGCACAACCGGAGCGGTCCAACAGTATCTCATGCAAGAAATCTGTGTCAACCGCTCGTGCGGAAGGGTAGTGTATTCTTCCGATGAAACGACTCGTTCCCGCTGCAATTCTTTTGGCCGGCCTCGCCGGCACTTTCGCCGTCTCGGCCGAAACCGACGACGGAACCTCGCAATCGCAAGGGAATCGAACCGAACTCCGACCCCAGCCCATCGGCTTGTCCGGGTGTGCGTCAAGCAACTGTCACGGCCGCTCCGGCCGCGATACTTCTCCCGAAAGTGCCTGGCGGACCAGTTGCACCGTCTGGGCTGCTCGCGACCCTCACGCCCGGGCGTACGACGTATTGGACCCGGAAAAGAATGCAATCGCCAAGAAGATGCAGAAAGCATTTCCCCGATTAAAAGAAGACCCTCGGTGCCGGGCGTGCCACTCGAACCCGGGGATTCCGGCGGGGCGGGAGTATGAGGCGTTGCGAAGCGAGGGCGTCAGTTGCGAGTCGTGCCATGGGAACGCGGAATTCTGGGTGAGGACGCACACGCAAATGTCGATGACGGACCGGCACGGTCTGGCCGAGTTGAATGATCTGGGATCGCGGGCGTCGGCGTGTGCCGGCTGCCACGTGGGATCGCCCGGACGCGACATGAATCACGACATGATCGCGGCGGGGCATCCGAAGCTGAACTTCGAGTTCGCTAGCCACCTGGCCCGTCTGCCGAGGCATTGGTACGAACGTGACAGAATGACGGGCGAAAAACGCGGCCCGGAGTTTTTGTTGCAGGCATGGGCGGTCGGGCCGTTCCGGGCGGGCGAATCAGTTCGTGCCTTGTCGATTGACCGGCAAAGCCGCGAACAGGGCCGAATCTGGCCGGAGCTGGCGGAATGGAATTGTTACGCGTGCCACCACGAACTGCTAGGCAAGCCGTGGCGATCCGCGGCGGGTTTCAGATTGGGGGAAAAAGCCTGGACCTTGTCTTGGCCGTTGGGGAATGTGGAGGCAGCGGACGCACTCGTGCCGGGATTGGGCCGGCGGATTGAGAACGGGACGAAGGCCGTCTCAACGGCGACCGGGGCGCAACGGTTGAACGCGGTCGGTCAGTTGGCAACCCTGCTTCGGGATAGTCGCCCCACTAACACGGGCAACAACGCGGATCGAGTGTTCAAATCGATCGAAGCGACGAAAACGATCTCCGACTGGGACTCCGGTTACCGAATTTACTTGACTCTCGGCGTGCTGGAGACGGTACGGATGGCGGGAAAGCAGCCAGAGAGTGCGGCAATCGTCGCGGGGTTCAAAGAGTTGGAAAAGGCGTTGAATTTGCCAGGCCATCCGAAAGAGTCGACGTTCGATCCGAATACGGTTCATTCCCTCATCGTGAAGCTAACGGGCGAACTCCGGAAAGCGTGGCCGGAGTCGCAGAAATAGCTTTATCGCCGAACCGCTGGTGCCGTCGTGAAGAGGCGAATCCTTGCCGGGCTGTTTATCCCCGTGGTTTGCTGGGTCGCGGTGCAGGCCGCGACTCCGAATCCGAACGGGAGCGCGGAGACACGTCCGAGCGTTGCCGATCTCGCGAAGCCGTTCGGCCTTCTCGGACCGAATGCGGGTGTTTATTCCGCGGCCACCAATTGTTCCGCGTCCAACTGCCACGGCAACGACCGGCCCGGTTCCAAGGGTGGGGAGTACACCACATGGGCCGGCGACGATCCGCACCATAAAGCCTACGCCGTGCTCTTCAACGACGTCTCGGTGCGGATGATGGCCAACCTGAAACGCGGCCCCGCCCACGAGGACCCGCAATGCCTCCAGTGCCACGCCGTCAATGAAGAGAAGCACTATCACGGCGAGATAGTCCCAGGCCGGGCTCTTGGCGAAGGCGTCAGTTGCGACGCCTGTCACGGACCCTCGCAAGCCTGGCTGGGCGAGCATTTCCGGGAAGGCTGGAAGCAACTCACCGACCGCGAGAAGTTCGAGAAGTACCAATTTCAACCGACGAAAGACCTCGTCGCCCGGTCGCTCATGTGTGCCCGGTGTCACGTCGGTGCCCGCGACCGTGAAGTGAACCACGACGTGATTGCCGCCGGGCACCCGCGGCTCGCGTTCGAGGCGGCACGATTTCACTTCACGGATAACTATCCGAAGCACTGGACGGAAAGACTGCCGAACCCGGGGTTCGAGATGCGGCTCTGGGAGATCGGGCAAGTGGCAGCCTTGCGGCAGGTGATCGACCTCCTCGCTGCCCGGGCCGAACGAGCGACCGCGAAGCAGGCCCCGTGGCCGGAGTTGTCCGAATCGAGTTGCTTCGCGTGCCACCAGGACGTCACCGGGTCGAAAAACCGGACCGTCTACGGCGAGCGGAATGGACGGGCTCCCGGTCGGGCCGGGTGGCAGGTGTGGTATACCTCTCTGATCGTTCCGAAACTTCTGCCTGCTTTCGACCGGGTGAAGGATTTGCGCGTTCTGATGGCGCACGACGTCATCGACCCGGGAGTCGCGGCCGAAGCGGCCAGGAAAGCCGTTGGCGAACTCGACGCGTGGCTCGCCGGCGTGCAACAGCGGGGTTACCAAACGTCGATTTCCCCCGGATTCGCCGCGGAATACCGCATGATCCTGACTCAATCTGCCCTCACGGACGACAAGAGGAAACTCCGCGACACCGACTGGGACTTCCTCGCCCAGCATGCGCTCGCCCTCGCGGCGGTGGCGCACGCGTTAGGCGACGCTTCGGCCGAATGGAGGCCGCTCGTCGAAAAACTGCAAGCGGCTCTCGCGTTTCCACCGGACGCGAACGGCAAGCATTTCAACAGTCCGATAGACTACGACGCCAAGACGGTTCTCGAACTCTTCCAAGCACTCGACGCCAAACTTAGGGCGAGGGGCGAGCAATGACCGCGGTTACTCGAGTACGAATCGCGGTGGCGGCGACCGGCATCGCAGTTGTCGCGGGGGTCACGATCCTGGCAAGCCCCGGACGGGGTCAGCCGCCCGCGGATAAACCTGCCAACATCGCCTTCGACGTCTCCGGCTGCGTCGCCTGCCACTCCGGGGCCGACCAACCCGGAGCACGGCGGTTCAAGACGAACTTCAAATCCGACGAGTACGTTCGCCTCAACGAAAGCATTGTTTGGGACAGCAAAGACCCGCACTCGGTGGCGTTCAAGGTAATCGTCCCGGAAAAGAACCCGCTCGCCGCCCGGATGCAATCAGTGTTGGAGAAGGGGAAGCCGGCGGACTACCGAATCGACGCCGACGTGGCGTGCCTGACCTGCCATTCGACGGACCTGAATCCGACGTCGAGGCAGCCACGAAAACTGGAGGAATTTGCCCGTCAGGATAATCTCGGAGTCGGATGCACGGGGTGTCACGGTCTGGACGCGCGGTGGCAGGCGGCGCACTGGGCCGAGCCGGCGGCGGCCGGCACCGCCTACCCCGCCTTCCGCATGCATTCGCCCGAAAAGAAACAGAAAGAATACGGTCTGCACAACCTCCGCGACCCGGGCACGAAGGCCATGCTCTGTGCCTCGTGCCATGTCGGTAGCCCGGCCGAAGGACGGACCGTCACGCACGAGATGTATGCTGCCGGTCACCCGCCATTACCGCCGTTCGAACTGCCCGCATTCATGGAACACGAGCCGCGGCACTGGGGTTTTGCTTCGGAGCTGCCGTTCCTATCCAGTCTGATCAAGACGGACGCAACGAAGGCCTGGGAATTATTCCACGCGCGCTCAGAGGCCGTCGAATCATCGGCCGCAAGGAATCTGGCCGTCGGATCGATTGCGTCTTTGAAGGCGGAGATGATGGGCCTTGCGGCCGAGATGGGAAAATCCCGGGGTGCTTTGCCCGATTTCGCCCGGTTCGATTGTTACGCCTGTCACCACGACCTGGTGATTCCGAGCGCCCGGCAGGAAGCGGGATATGCCGGGGCACCAGGCCGACCACCGCTGAAGGCGTGGGTGGCCGTTGTGCCGGGCGTTGTGGCCAAACACGCGGCGGGACTTTCAAACGCATCGCTCAAAGCCGTTGCCGCCGGGTTTGATGCGAAATGGCAGGCCGTCACCGACGCGGCACTTGCCCAGCCGTTCGGCGATTCGACCGCGTTAACGGCCGCCGCCAACGACCTCGCCAAGTGGTGCGACGACTTCCTGACGGCCATTCAATCGGACGTGGTCTACACGCCGGCGGAAACGGCGAAGCTGGCCGACGCCCTTGCGGCCGTCGCCGTGGATAAGCAAACCCTCCGCGATGCCGAAGCCGTCGCCCACGTTACCTGGGCATATGCGACGCTCGATTTTGCCGGGAAGAAAGATGCCGCCCGCCGCGACGCGATCCTGGCTCTTTCTCCGTTGAAACTCCCGGACCGCGAAAAGAGTAAGGGGGATAAGCCGATAACCGTAGGCAGCATCCTCGACGACCGGATGCAACGGTTTCGGGAATTTCTTCCGGACGTGTTCCGAGGGAAATTTGTCGTGTTGAGTGGGAAGTAATGCTTTTCGACAATTCCGAATTGGTTCGATGACGCATTCGTACCAGCGGGTGCACTTGGCCGTCATCCTTCAATCGCCGCGGCGGCCGCCGCTCCCAGGTAATCCCGGTTCAACTGGGCGATGAACTCGGTGCTGATTTCTTTGGGGCAGGCGGCTTCACATTCTCCGATGTTGGTGCAGTGGCCGAAGCCTTCGCGGTCGTGGGCGGCGACCATACTCCGGGCCCGGTCGGCTTTTTCGGGCCGGCCCTGGGGGAGTCGGCCGAGGTGGCCCACTTTCGCCGCCACGTAAAGCATGGCCGAGGCGTTCGGACAAGCGGCGACGCACGCCCCGCACCCGATGCACGCCGCCGCATCCATCGACCGGTCCTGCTCGGTCTTGGAAATCGGCAAGTTGTTTCCGTCCGGCGCCCCCCCGGTGTTCACGCTCACGTATCCGCCGCTGGCAATCACCCGGTCGAACGCCGTCCGATCCACGATCAGATCTTTAATGACCGGAAACGCCCGGGCTCGCCACGGCTCGACGTAGATCGTGTCGCCGTCGCGAAAACTCCGCATGTGAAGCTGACAAGTGGTCGCCCCGCGCTCCGGACCGTGGGCTTGGCCGTTGACCATCATCGAGCAACTGCCGCAAATGCCTTCCCGGCAGTCGTGGTCGAACGCAATCGGCTCCCGGCTGGCGAGAACCAGTTGCTCATTGAGGATGTCCAACATTTCCAGAAACGACATGTCGCCGGTTATGCCGTCGACCGGGTACGTCTCGATCCGGCCCGGGCTCGTGCGGGATTTTTGTCGCCAGATGTGCAACGTAAACTTCATGTTTCAAGTTCCATGTTTCAGAGTTCCAAGTCGAGTTCGCAGTCTGGGAACTCTGAAACTTGAAACTGGTCATTTGTAGCTCCGAACACTGGGCTTCACACTTTCCCAGACCAATTGTTCCTGGTGTCGGACCGGATCGGCGTCCTCACCCTGATATTCCCAAGCGGCGACGTGGCTGAATTTCTCGTCGTCCCGCTTCGCCTCGCCGTCGTCGAACTGATATTCCTCGCGAAAATGACAGCCGCAGGATTCGTCCCGGGCGGCCGCGTCGCGGGCGAGCAGTTCACCGAATTCGAGGAAATCGGCTACTCTCCCGGCCCGTTCGAGGGCGACGTTCAGGTCGGCACAGGACCCCGGTACGGTCACGTTCGCCCAAAACTCCTCGCGAAGTTCGCGGACCCGGGTCACCGCGGACTTGCAGCCTTTTTTCGTCCGGCTCATGCCGACGTTTTCCCACAAGACGTGCCCGAGCTCCCGGTGGAAATCGCACGCCGTCTTTTTCCCGTGCACGGCGAGCATCTTCGCGATCCGGGAAGTCACCTCGGTCTCGACCGCCCGGAACGCGGCGTGGTCGGTCGCGAACCGGTCCAGCTTCGTCGAAGCGAACCAGTTGGTCAGAGTGTACGGCAGGACGAAGTACCCGTCGGCGAGGCCCTGCATGAGAGCACTGGCGCCCAACCGGTTGGCTCCGTGGTCGGAGAAATTGGCTTCGCCGATGACGAACAGGCCTTCGATATTCGACATGAGCGAGTAATCGACCCAGAGTCCGCCCATCGTGTAGTGCAGGGCGGGGTAAATCCGCATCGGCCGTTCGTAGCCGTTTTCGCCGGTGATCCGCTGGTACATGTCGAACAGGTTGCCGTACTTTTCCTGGACTTTCGGCTTGCCGTCGCGTTGGATTGCGGCGGCGAAGTCGAGGTAGACGCCGCGGCCGCCCGGGCCGACGCCCCGGCCGTCGTCGCACACCCGCTTGGCCGCCCGACTCGAAATGTCCCGCGGGGCCAGGTTGCCAAAGCTCGGGTAGAGCCGTTCCAGGTAATAGTCCCGGGCCGATTCCGGAATGTCGTTTGGATTTTTCGGGCAGTCGGAAAGGTTCTTCGGTACCCATACACGGCCGTCGTTCCGCAGACTTTCGCTCATCAGCGTCAGTTTCGACTGGTGCTCCCCGGCCACCGGGATACAGGTCGGGTGAATCTGTGTGAAACAAGGGTTCGCAAACGCCGCCCCACGCTTGTACGCCCGGTATGCGGCCGTGACGTTGCACCCGTTCGCGTTGGTGCTCAGGAAGAATGCGTTCGAATACCCGCCTGTGGCGAGGACCACGGCGTCGCCGGCGAAGGATTCGATCGTTCCGGTTTCCAGGTGCCGGATAACGATGCCCCGAGCCCGGCCGCTTTCGACGACGAGGTCGAGCATTTCGGTGCGGGGAAACATCTTTACGCCGCCGGCGCGAATCTGTCGGGCGAGGGCCTGGTACGCGCCGAGGAGGAGTTGTTGGCCGGTCTGGCCGCGGCAGTAGAAGGTGCGCTGGAGTTGCGCGCCGCCGAAACTGCGGGTGTCGAGCAGGCCGCCGTACTCGCGGGCGAACGGCACGCCTTGGGCCACGCACTGGTCGATGATGTCGACGCTGACTTCGGCGAGCCGGTGGACGTTGGCTTCCCGAGCCCGGAAATCGCCCCCTTTAATCGTGTCGTAGAAGAGGCGGTGGACGCTGTCGCCGTCGTTGCGGTAATTTTTGGCGGCGTTGATGCCACCCTGGGCCGCGATACTGTGGGCCCGGCGTGGGGAATCCTGGAAGCAGAAGGCGAAGACGTTGTAACCGAGTTCGGCGAGCGTGGCGGCCGCGCTTGCCCCGGCCAGGCCCGTGCCGACCACGAGCACCGTGTACTTCCGCTTGTTCGCCGGGTTCACCAGCTTCTGGTCGTCCTTGAACCGCGTCCATTTTTCGGCCATCGGTCCGGGCGGAACTTTCGCGTCTAGCTTCATGCCACCCACCCCCTCCACACGGCTATAACGATGGCCGCGTTTCCGAGGAAAATCGCCGCGGCGAGGCCGACGCCGAGTGCTTTCACCGCCCGGGTGAACCGCCGGTTCATAAGCCCGAGCGTTTGGACCGAACTCGGGATGCCATGGCTCAAGTGGACGAACAAAAACCCCTGGGCCAGGAGGTACAGTACCGAGATCCACCAGGTCGAGAAACCCGCGATCATCATCGCGTAGACGTCGTGCCGGCCCTTCGCGTCCTTCAAGTCCAGGTAATTCACGAGCCGACCGTCCGGGCCGACGGCGTCGTGACACCAGGCGAATGTGAAGTGCGCGAGGTGGAACAGGACAAACGCACCGACGACGACACCGGTCCAGATCATCGTCGTGGCAGCCACGCTGGATTGGGCCGACACCGCATTCACATAGCCGATCGGCCGGGCGGCCACCGCCTTTTGTTTGAGTCGAATCGCTATCGAGAGGTGAAGCACGAAAATCGTTAACAGGCCGGCCCGGGCAATCCAGATGAGAACTCCGAGGTCGTGCTTCAAGAAGTCGGCATAGTGATTGATCGCTTCCCGGCCCTGAAACAACTTCAAGTTGCCGATCAGGTGGAAAACGACGAACGTGACCAGCCCCACGCCGGTGAAGGCGACCAGGATTTTCGACCCGACCGACGACCCCAGATACGTCTCGGCCCAGACTTTGGCCGAATTCCCCGGGGCGGGAGGACGGGGGCCTTTGGGGTTGATCGCGGCGGTATTCATGGTCGTGAAGTCATGTTAGGCCGGCCGCCGCGTCCGACCACGCAGCCCGGGTCCGACCGTGCACGGGCCGGCCGTCACAACCGGACCATGAACTTGTTGCGGTCGAAATACCGGAGGATGAGGGTCAGGGCTGCCATGACGACTGCGAAGCCGAGGAGCACGAACCACGCCAGCGCGTCTTTCGGCACGAACGGCTTGACCGTGTCCATGATGACATCGTGGGCCACGTATGCGACGAGGGCGTGCCGGCCGAGGAGGTCGAGGTAACTCCAACGGATGCCAAAACCGTCCACGACCAACCGGAATAGGGCAAACAGTGTGAAGGAGAAGCCGGCGCCGAAGGTCGTATATGTGACACTTCCCGCTCTTTGACTCATCGTCCAGTAGTCCTTGTGGGTATTGGCGAAATCCAGATCTTCCGGGTGGACGAATGGGAACGTCACGTCCGTCCGCTCGCACAAACGGAGCAGGTGCAGATTGGAAGCAACGAAGGCGGAGAGCATGACCCCGACGCCGAGTACCAGGAGGAGGTAGATCTCCCAAGGGTGCTCCGGCGAATCGAGGAGGTCCGTGACCAGCGTGCCCGCGATCAGAGGAATGCTCCACGTCAAAAACCCGAGAGGTCCGCCGTCGATCCCGACCGGTTCCGTCAGGTTCCATTCGTAATATCCCGCTCGGGACGCCCAGACATGGGCGGCCCCCGCGGCGACCGCGTACGCCACACGAACGAGTGCTCCCCGGCCGATTACCGGCAGCACGAACAGCGACGTCACCCCGATGTGCGTCAGCGCCTCGAACGGACCACGTTTGATGGTATTCCTCAAAAACGGTCCGAGGTCTTCTTTACCCACGACCGCCCACGTGCGGAACCCGCCAGTGAAGTGGTAAACGACACAGCCGACGAATATGAGCCCGAGGTTCCTTTTGATCGCCTTGACGTATGCCGCTCGTTTGCCGTCCGTAGCCGACCGCCGCATGAACGTCAACCGCATGGCCGTGCCGACGCAGAACAGAAATCCCGGCATCACCGTATCGGCGAAGCTGCAATAAACGTGGTGGTGCCCGAACATCTTCGGAATGTGTTCGTACCCACCCGCGAAGTTCACGAACACCATCGCCAGCACAGTGTACCCGCGAAACTGGTCGAGTGACGCGAGGCGGGGGGACGAAGTGATCATGGGCGTATTGGAACCCATCCGGCAGTCCGGTTCAACGGTTCCCCTTGCACCCGCCTCCCAACTTGCCTATACCCCGGCCGGTCCCGTACCCGATCGAGGGTTCCGCCGTGCGCCGCATTCCTCCCGCCGCCGTCATCGTCTGCGCGGCTTTGGGCTGCACCGGCGAGGGGCCGTTCAAGGTCGGGGACGACGGCAAGAGCAGCCTCCTTCCGTTCCACAGCGTCGCCGCCCGCGTCGAAGTTTCGCCGACGACGGTCAGCAAAAAGACGAAGCAGGAACAGGTGCTGATCGCCTCCGTGTACGACGAGGACGGCAGTCCGCTCTCCCGCCGTAAGATCGAGTGGACGCTCGAAGGCCCGGGCACCATCGTGGCCGCGGACGACGGCGGCCTCGTGCTGGACCGCGGCAAGATCGACGAAGGCAAATACGCCACCAGCACCACGCATTCGTTCGAGAAGAAGGTGGACCGGAAGACGAAGAATCCGGACGACAACTTCACCGTCAAGGCCGGGCAGTCGTGGGTCGTAATCAGTTCCACCGTGGAAGGTCAATCCGTCGTCACCGCAACCTGCCCGGACGTGCCGGACCGGGCAAAGGGCCGGGTGTCGGCGAAAGTGCTCTGGGCGGATAGCGACTACGGCTTCCCTCCCCCGGCCGCGGTGAAAGCGGGCGGCGAACACACGCTCGCCACGACCGTGAATCGGAACTCGGCCCAGTCGTTGCCGACCGGAATCAAGGTACGGTACCGCATTCTCGGCGGAGCGCCCGCCGCCCTCGTGGGGACGAGTGGCGACGGGGCCACGCTCGCCCAGTCCGGCACGAACCCGCAGGAAATCGTCGCCGCCACGGACGTGAACGGTTCGGCCGGCGTGCGGCTCGTCCAGGCGGCTCCCGTGGCCGGGAAGACACGCGTCGGCGTGGAAATTCTGAAATCCGACCCGGCCGGCGTCGGCCCGGGCACGGTCGTC
>DASXPC010000172.1:0-5140 GCA_036493815.1 Fimbriiglobus sp.
CCGCAACCGAAAGGTACTACTCAACTCTCTCCACAGCAGGGTTTAGTAATCCGTATTTATGACCCCGCCGTCATCCCGCGTTGCGAGCCGGGCCAATGTAACGAGATTGGTCGAGTCGGAGAGGAAGTGGACCGACCCGTCCGCGAAGAGTGCGTTTACGCCTCCGGAGTGAGAGGATACAAGCGGAACGTTCGCCCCTTCGCTATTCCAGTAGCCGGCACCGCCCCCGCATACACCAATGCCGTTAGCCCCACCACACGTCCAGCCGTTCTTCTGGTTGATCCGATAACGGATAGTCGTGTAAGTCTGGCCGCGTGCATCCATGTATTTAGCCGGCGCATTCACCGTGCCATTTGTCGATCCGTTCGAGTGGCCGCGGAAGAGGCCGCCCCCGGTCGACGTCACCGAGTACTGATCATTGATGATAGCGCCGCTTGGGTCGAGGGCTTGAAGCTGGGTAGACTGTTCGGAGATAAGCAGCGTGTTGCTCGTCCCGTCCGAAATACTGGTGATCTTGATGCCTTGGTAATCGGGGGCGAGGACCCCACCCCATGCGGTGATGCCGAATTGCCAGCTCCAACTCGAACTGTCCGTGTTCCGGGACTCCCTGAATTGGCCGCTCCCGTCGATGTTATCCACCGCTCCGGCGATCGCCACGTAACTGTTCCGGGGGACCAGAATGCTTTCGTTACCGCCCGCATCGCGCACGTTGGAGTCGTTTCGGATCGTGGGCGGTTTCGGGTCAGACGGGCATCGGTACAACTTGAGACCAGAGCCGTTCACGATTGCCACGTTATTATACGCCGAACTGGTCGCCGGGGTCGTGCCGCCGCCATCGGCGGGGTTGTTCACCCACCCAGAGTCCCCATTGAACGTCAGCTTGTTGAAGATGTTCCCTTGTTCGATGTACGGCAGAATGTAGATGGACCAGTTGGTGCCTTCTCCTGCGAACGACCCTCCGGTGGAAAACGGCCTGCCGTCGGCACTCCCTGCGCTCGGCAGGAAGCCATTCGTGTCGTGGTAGTTGTGGAGGGCCAACCCCATCTGCTTCAAGTTGTTGGAGCAGGACATCCGGGCGGCCGCTTCGCGAACCTTTTGAACGGCAGGAAGAAGAAGGCCAATGAGGACTGCGATGATCGCGATTACCACCAGTAACTCGATCAGGGTGAAACCGCGATGAGATCGACCGCAACTCGGCGGGCTGAGATTGCCCTTCATCGTGACACCTTGGAACGAGGAGAGAGAAATGGGAAATTCCCCAATCGACTTAATAATCGATCCTTTTTTTAATTACAATCTAATTTTTGTAAAAAATTCACGTTTTTCGGATTGCATCGATCCCTCTCTTTCTGCCACAAGTCGCCGGATTCTCCGGATTCTGTTCCTCGGTTCGCTAAAGGGGTAAGAAAGTTACCGCGAGGTCAGCCCACAAGCTGCTGACGGCTGATGACAAAATGGTCTTCCGGAATGGCGTTACGGCCGCCCCTATCCGAAAGAAACCAATTCTTTCGCGTACTGTCCAATTCTGTAAGCCCATCCGGCGAAGTGAGCCGGCGGAATCCGTCATTTTGGACAGCCTTACACGTCCGCCGGCACCGAGTTGAGAATGGGACGGAACACTTCTTCGACGTACCCGTTGCGCACCCAGTAGCGGCTACGCGAAAGCCGTTGGAAGCCGCCGACCTGCTCCATCATTTCGGCAACACTTTGTTGCGGTTCGTAATTCATGACGGCAGTCCGCGCTTCGTGGTTAATCGACAAGAATAACTTTCGCACCCGGCGGCGGATATCGCTCAAGTAGCCTCGGGCGGTCTTGCCGCCGATTTCCGGTAGGGAATTGGTGTTGACCGCGTAGTCCACCGACCGGTCGGCGCCGCGCGCGAAGCACCAACCCGGCAGCACGGCGAGCGTGCCCGTTTCTTCCCCGAATAACTGGACGCTGCCCGGGGGCAGGGCCATGGCGAGGAAATAGCCCTGCAGCGCGTTCACCCAGGGCAGATCGTAAACGGTGTAGTGGGTGAAGCCGGCCCGATACATCAGTAGCGCCAGGCAACCGTATCCGCCGCCGATTTCGGCTACCGCGTCGCCGGGGCACCCGCCTAGTTCTTGTAGGCGGTGAACCGTGTAGCCGTGCATGACGCTGTCGATGGTTGTCTTGCGGCCATTGACGTCACAGCCGTAAATGCCGCCGATTTCGGGCATCGTCAAATCGAGGCCCGTGTGCCGCTCCAAAGCGACAAAGATCGTCGCCGGATCGACGTCCAGCGCCTTGGCGAATGCCTCGGCTTCCTGTTCCGGACTTCGCACGCGGTGTACGCCGACGGCTTCGGCAAGTGCCACCAGTTTGTCAGTGAAAACCACCTGGTACGCTGCATGCCACGCCGGGTTTTGCACCTGCAGCCAGACCTGCTCGCATACGCAGCCGAGACCCCAAACGAGATTGGTGCGAAACATCTCGCGCAATTGCGATCGAACTTCCGTCTCATCGCCGCGGTAGAGGGCGGCAACAAAGGGCCTGGCGTTCTGTCCTTCAAGGTGATCCCACATGCCCGGCGCCGCCGGCTGAAATTCGGCCCGCGCCCGCTGATAGGCTTTCACGACCCGGCGAATAATTTCGCGGCTTCGTTCGTCGTCCGCATCGGGCTCGACCTGGAAGAGCGGCGCATACTTGGCGTCGACAACGGAATGTAAGAGAAGCGGATTCCCCTTCTGGCCGAGGGCACGTTTTTGGGTATCCATTTCACCGGCCAACCGCTGGATCATGCCCTGCATGATGCCCATCGTGGCCTCGGTTACGACGTGGATCGGTCCAAGTTTCATTTCACCTTCACGTGGCTTTGAAGTGGGTATCGCTGTAAGGATGAATTGTGACCAAAACTGATCAAAAGAGGCAACGGCAATCGGGTCATACGGGACGTGTACTGGATGTTGACTTGGTCATCAAACTGCAACCCCGGAGGTGCCGGATCGTCAGTCCGCTTTCAAAGTGGCCGCGGAATTCGACCGGCGAGAAGGTCTTCTTGAACCCGAACCCATTCAGCCCGTGCATTGTCCGGATCCAGTAGCGAAGTAGTAATCTCTTCCCCGAATTCATATGCGTATTGGCCGGTCGGCCGGTGAAGCATTGGCGGGAACTTGTCGATCAGGGCTCTGGTCGGCATAATTCAATTCCCGGGACTTATTCTGCGGAGTCGGATACCCCACCGTGGGTAGTCAGTTTGGCAGTCGGGAAGGGAAAATGAATAATTACCTATTTTTCTGGAATAAGAAGGCGTAGCTCAGCTGGTAGAGCAGCGGCCTTTTAAGCCGCTGGTCCTGGGTTCGAGTCCCAGCGCCTTCATTTTTCCCGCCCCGTCCTCGCCCGTCTTCACCGCCCCTCTTTCGTCGTTATTCGCTGGGAATTTCAGAGTGTTTCGACGGCCGGTGGGTTCGTCGAGTGAAGCCGCGTTCTCGTCACCGCTCCTCAACCGTCCTCGCCGGAAACCGGAAGTTGCTGCTCCCGTTGCTGCTCCCGTGCTGCTCCCGGGATCGGTGCCGGTGGCCCGTAGTCTGTTGGCTTGGACCTCGGCGGAGTCTTCCGGCGATGGAAGGCCCGGCATCGCGTTTAACGCCGATGCGGCGTCGAAAAGCCCGACGTGGGCGTAGCGGTCCATCGTCAGCGTGATCGTCGAATGGCGGGCCAATGTCTAGTGGCCTGTCACACTTGTAAATTCGGGTAGACCGATTTCAGCTTCACCCTGGCGTCATCGACTTTGAACTGCCAATCGACGCCGCGCTGCCGGTCATTGCTGTGTTCGTGCCAGGCCGTCGGGTAACAGTTCACGGGTCGGCGCTTTCTTTGAGGACCCATCGCTGGTCGTGGCGGGACGAGTTTCTGAATTGAGAGGACAGATTCCTGCGGCGCAACAGGGCCGAATCACGATGGGTGTTGCGGTGGTTGAGGATGCAAGCGGGACGCGGTCGATTCTCATCGGTACGAGTGAACCTCGCGGCTACTTACGATCTGGCATGACTCTAAATCCCGGCGAGACGATGGTCGTAGGGGCGGGTCACGCCGAGGCGGATATCATCGCGTTTGCAAGAGCCAATAACCTGAAGGTCATTGACATCGGGGCAACCAGGCCGGTTTGTGGGCCGTGCCAAGAGGTCATCGGCCCGACCGGGTCCAACATCTCGACGCCACTCAAGAAGTGACTCCGCGTCCGAATTGAGGGATAATAGGCATGATGACACGACTCGAATCATTGGCGCCCGACCTCGCGGACGACCTCCGACGTGCTTCGCCGACGAGGCAACGAGCGGCAAGCGTGGCGGCGTCCGAGTTCGCCATCACCCGCACCGGGGTTGACCACCCCCTTGTTAAGAAGGCACTGGAGCACGTTCGGGGTGGCGGTATTCTCGCGGCGAAGACCAAGGCCGAACTGGACGCTCTGGTTGCGCGGCTCGATGAGGAGTACTTCGACTTGCAGCAAGCTACCGAGGAAGGGCGGATTAGTTCCGACGAGTACACCCTCCGGTTCGGTCAAGCACGGGCGGTGGCCGCCTTGTCTTTCGCTGGGGGCGAGAACGTGATCGAGGCAGCGCCCGAAGCCATTTATGAGGCGGTGGCGACCGTTGACGACAATGCAGAACTGACCGCCCTGATTCGGTCCGTATTAAGTACATCCGGCAGCCAAGAGTGACGGCTCCGGCTGCCCGGCCAGCCGTGCCCGCACCGCGTCGGTCAGCCAAGCGAACGCGTTGATCCCCCGGCGGCGGGCGGTCTCGATGACGGTCAGCATCCGTTCGACGAACCGGCTGCCGGCCGAGGATTGTGTGCCGAAGGAGAGCTTCCGCCAGATGACGGCGTGCCGCAACGCCCGCTCGGCGGCGTTGTTGGTCGGTTCGACGCCCTCGACTTCGACGAAGGTCCACAAATGGTCTCGCCGCTCCCACAGGTCCGTACAGACGCCGGACGTGAGCGCGTTGCAGTAGCCGCGCAGCACGAGCGCGTCGATCTCCCGACGGATCGGCTGCATGCGTCGGACGAAGGTGGCCCGGGTGAGCGTCCCGTCGCGGACGCGCTTCCACAACGCGAACAGTTCGAGTGTCGGCCGCATCAGGTCGCGGCCGAGCCGCTGCTTCGTGGGGCACGGGTCGT
>DASXPC010000173.1:0-3969 GCA_036493815.1 Fimbriiglobus sp.
CGCGGCGACGAGCATGATCGTGGTCATCAGGATCGGCCGGAGGCGGGTGTGGTTCGCTTCGAGGATCGCCGGGTCGCGCTCCATGCCGCGGGCGCGGAGCACGTTCGTGTAGTCGATCTGCAGGATGCCGTTTTTCTTGACGATGCCGAACAGCATGAACAGGCCGATCATGGCATACACGTCGAGCGGCGTCTGCAACAGCATGAGCGAGACCAGCGCGAACGGCAGCGTTAGCGGGACCGTGAGCAATATCGTGATCGGGTGAACCAGGCTTTCAAACTGGGCCGACAGGATCATGTACATGAAGACGAACGCGAGCAGGAACGCCATCATGAAGTTCGAGTTCGAGTCGGCCAGCAGTTTGGCCTCACCTAGGAATTCATAGCGATACTCCGGCGGCATGTTGAGGTCTTTGACGATTGCGGTCACGGCCGGGAGGGCCTCGCCGAGGACGAACCCGGGAGCGAAGTTGGCCTGGATGTTGACCTGGCGTTGGCGGTTGAACCGTTCGATCGCCGCGGGGCCGCGGGCGGGTTCGATCCGGGCGATGCTTCGCAGTTCGACCAGTTTTCCCGGCCCGGCCGGCACGGTCAGTGCAGCCACCGCCCCCGGCCGGTCCCGCGATCCCAGGTCCGCCCGCAACCACACGTCGTACTGTTCCGGCCCCTCCTTGTACTTCCCCACCGGCTCCCCGCCCACCAGCACCTGCAACGCCGTCGCCACACCCTGCACGCTCACCCCTTGATCCGCCGCCTTGTCCCGGTCGAGGTGAACCTGTAGTTCCGGGTTCCGGCTCGCCGCGTTCGTATCCACGTCGGTGAACCGCGGGTCCGCCTTCAACCGCTTCACCACTTTGTCGGCGTACTCCTGCAACTTCTCGCCGTCGGGTCCGCCCAGGCTCAGGTCGAGCTGGGCGTTTTTGAACGCGCTCGAGCTGAACATTTTCACGTCCTGAACCGCGGACCGGAGGTCGGGGTATTCCGCGAGAATTTTCCGGGCCAGGGCCATCGTGCTCCGCTGGGAGAATGTCCGCTGCCCGAGGTCGATCATGCGACAGTAGATTGTCACCGCCGTCACGTCTCCCTGACCCTTCGGCGCCTGCCCGCTCGTGTCCCCGATCGTCGTCAGCACGTTCGTCACCCCGGGAAGCGTCGCGAGTTTCTTCTCCAATTCCAGGCAGGTCCTATCCGCCCGGTCGAGCGAATACCCAGGCGGCAGCGTGATCGCCACTTCGAACTCGCTTTGGTCGTCCTTCGGCACGAAGTCGGTGCCGACGATCTTGAACAGCACGGGCGTACTCAGGAACGTCCCGATCGTGACGAGGACGATGACCCACCGGTGACGGAGCGACCAGGCGAGCGTGCCGACGTAGCGGCGGGTGAACCAGGCCCAGAACCCCTTCGGCGGCCCGCTCGTGTGCCGGATCGGCCGGAGAAATCTGGCACACAACGTCGGCGTCAGCGTGAAGCTCACACCCATGCTCAGCAGCACGGCGAACCCGACGACGTAACCGAAACTGTTGAAGAACCGGCCGACCTGCCCCGACATGAACGCGATCGGGGCGAAGATGACCGCGAGCGACAGCGTCGTCGCGAGGACGGCGAGGGAGATTTCCTTAGTCGCGACCGACGCCGCGCGGGCCGGTGGTTCGCCGTATTCCTGCATGTGGCGGAAGACGTTTTCGAGGACGACGACCGCGTCGTCGATGACGATGCCGACGGCGAGGATGAGGCCGAGGAGGGTCATGTTGTTCAGGCTGAAGCCCATCACGTCCATGAACGCGAAGGTGCCGATGATGCTGGTCGGCACGGCGAGGGCGGCGATCACGGTGGTTCGCCAGTCGCGGATGAACAGGAAGATGACGCCGGTGACGAGCAGTGCGGCGAGGACGAGGTGGAACTTGACCTCTTCGATCGACCCTTTGATGAACTTGGACTGGTCGCGGATGACCTCGACGCGGATGTCCGCGGGGAGGGTGGACTTGAGTTTTTCGAGCCGGGCTTTCACGGCGTCGGCGACGGCGATCGTGTTGCCGCCGGACTGCTTCTGGATGATGAGGGAGACGGCCGTTTGCCCGTCGAGCCGGGCGAGGCCGCGGGGTTCTTCGACACCGTCCACGACCGAGCCCACGTCGGAAATGCGAACCGGGACGTTGTGGCGGTTGTCGACGATGATCGACGCGAAGTCCTCGGGCCGGGTCACCCGGCCGAGGGTCCGCAGCCCTTCCTCCCACGCCCCCGCCGTGACCCGCCCGCCGGGCAGCTCCAGGTTCTGCCGGGCCAAGGCCGTCCGCACGTCTTCCACCGACAAGTTGCGGGCCCGAAGTTCGTCCGGGTTCACCGTGACGTTGATCGCCCGGGTCTGCCCGCCTACCATCACCACCGCACCGACGCCTGTCACGGTTTCCAGATCTTCCTTGATGAGCTTGCGGGCGATTTCGGTCACTTCCCGCAGCGACCGCCGGCCCGAAACCGCCACCGTCACGACCGGGGCGGCGTCGAGGTTGAATTTCTCCACGATCGGCGGGTCGGTGCCCAGCGGCAGCCGGGGCAGCAGAGTCGAGACCTTATCCCGCACGTCCTGGGCGGCGACGTCGCCGTTCCGCTCTAACTTGAACCCGATCACCACTTGCGACAGGCCTTCCTTGGTCGTGCTCCGCAACTCGTCAATACCCGAAACCGTATTCACCGCCTCTTCAACCGGCTTGGTGATGGCCGATTCGACTTCTTCCACGCTGGCTCCGCGCAACGTCGTGGTGACGACGACGACCGGAACGTCCACGTTGGGAAAGAGTTCGACACCCAGCCGCGCGTACGACGCGAGCCCGAGCACGACCGGTGCCAGCACGAGCATCGTTGTGAAAACGGGTCGTCGGATACAAACATCCCATATCGACATGTACGACCCTCGTATCGTCGGTCTGGCGTTCCGCGTTATTCCCGGACTCGAATCGGCGACCCGTCCACAACCAGCGAAAACCCCGACGTGAGGATTTGATCTCCGGCCTTCAGTTCGCCCGCCACTTCGACCCAGTTTTTTTCCCGCTTGCCGACGGTCACCGGAACGGCCTTCGCCTTTCCGTCAGCGGCCACGAACACTTTCGTCACGCCGGCAAACGTAACGACGGCGTTCGGGGAGACGGCGAGCACGGCCGGGTCGGTGTGGGTGTGGATCGCTGCGCGGGCGAACCCGCCGCATTTCAGTTTCCCCGCCGCGTTGGGCACTGCAACCTCCACCCCGAACGACCGGGTCTCCGGGTCGACCGTGGGGTTGATCCGCGACACCCGGCCGGGAAACGTCGCGGCGGGAAAGGCGTCGACACGGACGTCGACTGGCTGGCCGATCCGGACCTCGGCGGAATACCGCTCCGGCACCTGCACCCGGAGTTTGAGGGCGAAGTCCATGACCAGCCGGTACGCGTTGGTGACCGGCATGGCCCGCACCATTTCGCCTTCGGAGAGCATCCGCCCGGCGACGACGAACCGAGCCGGGGTGAACCCGGCGCCGACGACGGCGGCCCAGGCCGGGTATCCGGCCGGAACGGGCACGGTCAACTCGCAGTCGGCCAACCGCTGCACCGCGGAATCGAGCACGGCCTGTTTCCACCGGGCCGAGGCGAGCGCGGTCTCGGCCTCCGTCACCGCCTGCTCGTGCGTCGCCTGGGCCAGCTTTAACTCTGTACGGGCGATCTCGAGTTCGTCTTCCGACGCGGCGACTTTCCGGGCGAGATTCTCCTGCTGAGTGAGTTTCCGCCGGGCGTCCTCGACGGCGACCGCCGCCCGCCGCACCGACGGCACCAGATGGACGTCTGGCTTTCCCGCCGGGATCGCCGTCCACCCGAGTCGGGCCAACTCCGCGTCCCGCGCCCGCTTCGCTTCGGCCACCGCCAGTTTGTATTCGGCCGGGTCGAGGGACAGCAGCACAGCCCCTGGCACGGCCAAATCTCCGACGTCGAAATTCATTTTGAGC
>DASXPC010000174.1:0-9311 GCA_036493815.1 Fimbriiglobus sp.
ACGAAACCTCGTGCCGATGCGGGCATTTTTTATACCTTCGCGCCATACCCACATGTTCGCGCGCCGCCGCACGGAAGAACGCCGCAGTTCGTCCGGAAGTTGAAACGGGTAATCGTTTTAAGCGAAATGAAGCGGAACCAAACATCCCATTTGACGTCAGCCGGCCGTGGTGTAACGTTTCGGAAATGCCTACGAAAAGGGAGGCCCTTCCTTAGCGGTCGGGCCTCCGAGTGAATTTTCGTATCGTATGCTCGCCGGTCGTGCGATTACTTCTTCGCAGGCTTGGCGAAGCAATTCGGGTCCTCGGCCAGAGCCCGCATGGCACACTCCATCGGACTCGGCCCCGCTGCACCGGCGCATGCCTTTTCGTACGCGTTAACCCACTCCACCGCCTTGGCTTTGCGGTCCGTGAGGGTGCTGTCAGCTTGACAGCAACCGACCTGCGTAAGTGCCATTCCCTGGACGGGCATTGGGCACACCGTTGCCGATGCCGCGGGTGCAGTCCGGCCGACCGTCAAACCGTTTTTCATTTCAACCGTGAGGCCGTTCTTTTGCTGTTGGGAGAGGATTATCCTGGGTGTCACAATCAGGAACGTCCGGTTAGCTGAAGTCGGCTTGGCATCGAGAGGTACTGCCACGGTCGCCCCGTCCGTAAGAGTGGTCACGACGTTGCAATCGCTTTTTTGAATGATGGAATGTCCGGCCGGTTGGGCACATTTGGCCACGATCTCCATCCGGACGAACCGCCTGTCGGCGGAGAAGGTCGGCGTCAATTGCAACGTCTTTCCTTGCGACCCGTCTGCTAAGTTGTCCTCGAAGCACCCAACCTGCTTATCCCGGAGCAACATTTGCGAGGCGGAAATCTCTTCGCATCCGGGGTTTTTCAAACTTAATTCGGACAAAAGAGCCGCCACCTGCTTTTCGTCGAGGAAGGTTTCTTTCGCAACTAACCCGTGTTTTTTCGCGACTTCGGGAGTCATCCTCACGAGGTATGAGCGGGTTAAGACTTGCGGGCCGCCGTCATTCAATTGAGCCGGCATTGGCGGGGAGACCATGAGCACGGCCTGGGCCGGCACCGGTGACAATACCGGCTGCGAGTAGACCGCCGGCATCGGAAGGGTCGTGACGGCCTGTCCTTCGACGATCTCGCACTTAACCTTTTCACGTTCCTGGGGACTCCGAAGCAGGTGCGGCGTAACGACGAGGAAAACCCGGCCGTCCGACTTTGCCTTCGACCCCTTCTCGGGAGTTACCGGAATTACAGCCGTGCCACCATCGGTCACGACCAATTCGACATTGCATTTTTTGGCGACATCACACTCGTCCGGGCACTTGTCGGAACACTCGGCTTCGAGTTTCAGCCGGACGTATCTTTGGTCGGCAGAGATCGTCGGCGTGACTCGCAGCATCCGGGTCACCGCCGGTTCCGGAACCGCGAAGGGGGGAATGTAACCTCCGATACTATTGGGTTGCATATTGGCGTCGACGGCGCCGCACTGCATGTACCCGACTTGGTTGTCCATCAACATCATCTGCGGGGCACTCATCACTTCACAGCCCGGGCATTTCGCGGTGAAAACCGAGCGGAAACCTTCGATTTGCTTCGCGTCGAAAAAGGAGACCTCGTCGGTGAGGCCCTGCTTCTTCGCCGCTTCGGGCGAAAGTTTCACGATGAGCATTTCGGCGTGGACCTGAGGCGTGTTAAAGACGGCCGTGGGCGGGGCGGGCGGTATCTGCGGTGCGGTCAACGTCGTCATAGGAGAAACGGCCACGGGCGGAGCCGGCATCAGCGGTTGGGACGCAAAGGCCGTTCGTGGTGGCGAAATCATTACGCAAGTGGCGTGCTCAGGCCCGGCCGCCGCAACCACGTTCGCCGTGAGGAGGAGGTAACAATGCTCGTTGCCGGCAGACGACCGGCTCAATCCCATGTCGATGAGCTGCGTTTTACCATCTCGGATTTCAAACGCACTCTGGCTGGTTTTTAGCTGAAAAGGCTGGGCCGTTTGCGTCATGTCCACTTGCGCAGGACCGGCCGGTTTACCGTCTTGGAAAGACGCGAGCGTGACTTTCGATCCGGAGTTCAGCGTGATAACCTTTGGTTGTTCCGCACAGGTTAACCAATTCAGCCGGACCCGCATCGACTTCCGGTCGGGAGCAACCAAAGGGCAGACGCTGACTTTCATTCCCACCCACCGCGACGAACTCGCGTCGGGAATGGAATAAGCCGTGCCATTAGCCAGGGCGTAGGTCCTGTTGACGATGGTTGGTTTTTCTTCCCCGACCGATACGGTGGCGGTTTGTCCGTGGAAGACGGTCACGGCCGGTAATGAGACGGCTTTTGCCGCCAGGTTTCCGGAGAGCGAGCCGAGGAAAGTCCGGACCTCCTCACGGCTCAAGGTGGCGATTGCCGTGCCCGGCACGTTAACCGCGAACTTTTGCCCAATCGTTTTCAGCGACGCACTGCACGCCTCGGCGGGCAGGTGGACGATTTGACAAGTGAACGAGACCGTCGTTCCCTGCCGTTTCTTGAGCCGTTCGAGAGCGGTCGCGATCCGGTCGACTGTTTCTGGTGTGTGACAAACGACCAGCGAATGGCTCTTCTCGAAAAACTCGATCCTTCCGGGGCCGCCGTCCACGACCCAGGTGCCCGGGGCGATCATGGCCGTGATTTGAGACATCAACCGATCGGCACAGAGTTCGACGCTCGCGGTGTCGGACATTCGGGCCTTAGGCCCGTCCGTGACAGAATTCGCAGGAAGACAAACCAGTTCGTCCACGGCGAAGACTTTGGTCACCATCCCGGAAGACGCCGGGGCCTTTGCGGTTGCCGTCACCAGTTGAAAGAGGGCCGGCCCATCGGCGAATGTTGAACCGCTCGTTCCGAAAAATCCCGTCGCCAGCACTCCCGACCACATAAACGACCTGCGCATCGCTACCTCCTGCCAAATGGGGGACAACAGCCGGGATTGGTTTGGGGGTACCCGGCTGTCCGGCCGGACGATAGCAATGCCCGGAAATCGAGCAATGCGGAATGGTTCACTCGTTTCAACGTCTTAGTTGAGTAGGTGGATAAAAATGGCAGAGTGGACGACATAAGGAATTTTGGGGTTTTGCTGATTATCTACGCCTGCAAAACGGGCACGTCTGTTGTTTTGTCGTGCAAACAAGCTATTATTGGAGGAGGAAAGTTCGCATTACCGGTCAGTAAACTTGCTTCCTCTCCTGGAAGCGAATGGGCATGCCCAAAAACGAGTCAATCGGTCCGCCGTTGCCCGAGATTGTGGGCACGGCACCGGCCATGACGGAGGTTTACCGCCTCGTCCGTTTGGCCGCACCGCGCTCGGCCAATGTCCTTCTCGTAGGCGAAACCGGGACGGGTAAAGAGGTTATCGCCAAAGCAATTCACAAACTCAGCCGTCGGGCGGACGGGCCGTACGTCCGGGTCAACTGCGGGGCTCTGCACGAGAATCTTTTGGAAAGCGAACTGTTCGGCCACATCAAGGGAGCTTTCACCGGGGCGGTCGAAAACAAGACCGGCCGATTCGAAGCTGCCCACGGCGGCAGCATCTTTCTGGACGAAATCAACTCCATGTCGCCCAAGCTTCAAGTAAAGCTGCTTCGGGTCCTGCAGGAGCGGGAATTCGAGCGGGTTGGCGAAAGCCGGACGATCCGCGTCGACGTGCGGGTGATTGCTGCCACGAACGCGAGCCTCGAAGACCTGGTCGAGCGGGGTCAGTTCCGGGAAGATCTTTATTACCGGCTCATTGTGGTGCCGATCGTGCTTCCCCCTCTCCGCGATCGGCGCGAGGACATTCCCCTCCTGGCGACGTATTTCCTCCAACGCTATGCGGATCAGAATAAACTCCCCCAAGTGCCGGAGTTAACGGCCGATGTGATGAACGCCCTGAAAGGGCACGACTGGCCCGGCAACGTGCGGGAACTGGAAAATGCCATCGAACGGTTAATCGTGCTTTCGGACAACGGCAACCTGCAAGCGGAACACCTTCGACTCGACCGGCCCCGGGTCACGCACCGGTCCCTCCGGGGCGGGGCCGGCGGGAACGACGTGCCGTCGCTCATTCGAGCATTGGTACGGGTCGGCACTGCCACTCCCCCACCGGACGACGCGAAACTCTACGATTATCTTGTAGGTGGGCTTGAGAGAGAACTGATCGAGCAAGTCATCCGCCAGTGCGACGGAGTGAAGGTCAAAGCGGCGGACCGCCTCGGGATTAATCGGAACACGCTGCATAAGAAGCTGGAGGAGTTTGACACGACCCTCGGCGACACGACCGACCCGCTCGAAAACTAACCCCGCGCACGGGTTCGGCTTGCCGCCCGATTGCCCGCGCCCTATGGTGAGGGTTCCGATATCGAGGACGGGTCATGGCGAAATCCTGTGCAATTACCGGCCGGAAAGTCAGTTTCGGCAACCAGAAAACTTACCGCGGCAAGGCAAAATACCTGGGCGGGGTCGGCAAGAAAATCACCGGCACCAGCCGGCGGAAGTTCAAGCCCAATCTCCAAAAAGTCCGCATGGTCGTCGACGGCGAAACCAAACGGGTCTGGGTTTCCGCCGCCGCCATTCGGAGCGGCTTAGTTCAAAAGCCGGTCAAGCGGCAACCGTTCAGCATGCAGAGCGTGTAGTCCCTCCGAACCAACCGGTGCCCAAAGTAGTCGTAAGGTCGTGTCAGCCTCCCTCCCGGCGGCTCGACGACGGCCTTGCGACTTGTGTATTTTAACGAGGCGCCCCGGAGAGCCTTTGCATGAGCCTGTCCATCGACCAGGTGCGAAAGGTTGCCACCCTCGCCCGGCTCGAATTGGGCGATGCCGACCTGGCTCAGGCGGCCGTGCACCTTTCGGCCATTCTCGAATACGTCGAGCAGTTATCGCAGTTGAACACCGACGGCGTCGAGCCGATGGCCCACCCGCTGCCGGTGCAGAACGTGTTTCGGGCGGACGAGCCAGGGGTCTGCCTGACGCCGGATGAGGCCCTGGCGAACGCCCCGGTTCGTTACGGCGATTACTTCGGCGTCCCGGCCGTCTTCGATTCGGACGAACCCGTCAGCCATTAGGTGCAGGCGAACCTCATGTCACTCACCGACAAAACCTGCGCGGAATTGATCGACCTGCAAGCGAGTGGACAAGCGTCTGCGAAAGAAATCGCCGCGGCATTTCTGGACGAGATCGACAATCGCAATTCCAAGGTCAAGGCGTTCCTGCACGTCGATCCGGCCGCGGTGACGGAACGAGCCGCGGCGGTGGACGCCCGCCGGGCGGCCAAAGAGCCGCTCGGCCCGCTCGCAGGCGTACCCGTCGCCATCAAAGACGTGCTCTGCACCCGGGGCGTCCCCACAACGTGTTCGAGCAAGATTCTGCAGAACTTCGTGCCGCCATACGACGCCCACGTCATCGAGAAGCTGAAGCAGGCCGATGCGGTGCCGATCGGCAAGACGAACATGGACGAATTCGCGATGGGGTCTTCCACCGAAAATAGTGCTTTCGACACCACGCGGAACCCGTGGGATCTCGACCGGATACCGGGCGGGTCGTCGGGCGGCAGCGCCGCCGCGGTCGCCGGCGGCATGGCCCCCGCCGCCCTCGGCACCGACACCGGCGGCTCGATCCGCCAACCCGCCGCTCTCTGCGGCCTCGTCGGACTCAAACCCACCTACGGCCGGGTCTCCCGCTACGGACTGATCGCTTTCGCCAGTTCCCTCGATCAGATCGGCCCGTTCACACGCGACACGGCCGACGCCGCCCTGCTTCTGGAAGCGATTTCCGGACACGACGCACGAGACAGTACGAGCGTCGATCGTCCCGTACCGGCTTACTCGAAAACTTTAAACGACCCGATAGCGGGTCTCCGCATCGGAGTTCCGAAGGAGTTTTTCGGCGAAGGCCTCGATCCGGAAGTGGCGTCGGCGGTGCGGGCCGCACTCCAGGAATATGTGAACCAAGGGGCCAAGCTGGTGGACGTTTCGCTGCCTCACGCCCCCTACGCTCTCGCCGCGTATTATATCGTCGCCCCGGCCGAGGCGTCGAGTAACCTGGCCCGTTTCGACGGCATGCACTACGGCCACCGCACGAATCAAAAGGCCGACCTGATCCGCACCTACGCCAAATCCCGGGCGGAAGGGTTCGGCAAAGAAGTCCAACGCCGGATCATGATCGGCACGTTCGTCCTTTCAAGCGGCTATAAGGACGCCTATTACGTGAAGGCCCTGAAGGCCCGCCGGCTGGTGAAAAAGGACTACGACGACGCGTTCCAGACGTGCGACGTCGTCATGGGCCCGACGACGCCGACCGCGGCGTTCAAAGTGGGCGACAAATCGGCCGACCCACTCGCCATGTATTTGTGTGACGTTTATACCGTGTCGTGCAACCTGGCCGGCATGCCGGGAATCAGTATCCCGTGCGGGTTTACGAAGTCCGGCCTTCCGATCGGCCTCCAACTCCTGAGCCCGGCGTTCGACGAAGAGCGAATGCTCCGCATCGCCCGCATGTACGAACGAGCCACGGATTGGCACACCCGTCGGGCCGTGGTGTAAACTTTCGCCAAGACTAATCCCGTTTGATGAGCCCGCAATTTGCCCAGCTTCGCCGTTCCGATCGAGACATTATTTTTCGGCACCAACCTCGAAAAGTATCCCCTTTCCCATTGCCCGGTCCATAGGGTACAATCCAAACCATATTCCCCCGGAGGGCTGGCCGTGCCACTCCAACCCGGCGATGTCATCGTCGTTTGCCTGCTCGCGTGTGCGCTTGTCGGCATTCCCGCCACGGTGGCCTACGTCATTTTCGGGTTATTCCGCCGTGAGCCGCCGACGGTGCCGGCCGATTCCCACTCGTTCGTCGACGCGGAATCCGCTCGGGTCGGTGCCGCTCCCCGTCACGGCCGCCGCCGCTCTTCGCATTCCGCCGCCCCCCCGCGTCGATTTTCCACCCCCGATTTCCGGAACCGATTCGGCCGGAATTGATTTCCCATCTCCCCCGTTGCACCGATGAATTCCGCGCGTGATAATTCGCGTGCGGCACCGTTGTCGCAAACCGAGCATCCCTTCACCGTATACTTCTTTACACTTGGAGGTACCCATGTCGAAGTTTGCCAGGCCACTCGTCCTCGTCATCGCAATTGCGGCCCTCGCGGGCGGGGCCATGACGGCGCAGGACCGTACGAAGAAGTCCACCGACAAGAAAGACGTGAAGGGAACGGTCGAATACTACGAAGCCGGCGACGGCTGGCGGTGGAAGGTTACTAACGGGACCAAGACGATCGGAATGGCGACCAAGGGATATACCAAGAAGGAAGATGCGATTAAGGCCATCGAAGACGTCAAAGCCATTCTCAATGCCGTGAAGCCGACCGAAGGGAAGGCGACCAAGAAGGCGAAAGACAAGGAGTAGAGTGGAGTCGTTACATCAGGCGGGCGGAGCCGACGTGCCCCGCCCGTGGCATTTTCCAAATCCGTTTTCGTCGAGCCACCGGCGGAAGTTGACGACTTGGACCGGGCAAATCAACCGTGAAACGGCCGCCGGAAAATACTCGTCCACCCAGCCGTTCGCCGCGGCTTCGGCCCAGGGGGTTCCGGGCGGGACGTCGATCGATTTCAAGAGAACGAGCCTTAATCCCCCGCGAGTTTCTGCAAACCGTGCGGCGATCGAATCCGAGGTCACGGCCCACGTACGCGGTAAAGAAGTGTCTCGGAGCACGTTCGTAACGTCGAACATCGCACGACCCGTCAGTTCCGCCAAAAGCCCACATGCGAGGTCCATGGCCCGTACGGCCAGGACGTGGCTCCCTTCATCGCCCAGTCCGTGGATTCGATCCCATTTCCGCACGATATCCGTCCCCGCCCCGCCGCCGGGAACGAGGAGGACGGAGTTTAAGGAGTCGGGTATTTCGTCCAGCCACGCCCGCAATCCCGGCCCGAGGCTCGGGTGGTCGAACAGGCTGCCGCCGACTTTAACAACGGTCATTGCGCGGACTCCGTCGCCAGAACCGCACAGGCGTAAGCCGGGGCACAGATAGAGACGCGCGGGCCGAGTTGTTCGGCTAACGAGATCACGGAAGCTGCGGGTGCAATCTCCTCCGCAACCTTGCGGCCCAAATATTCTCCACTCCCCGAACAAAGAACGGATTCGACTTCCAACCCGTCGAGACGGCGGCGGCACGCTTCGGCTATCTTTTCCCGTTGGGCGTCGTACGCCCGCCGGACGAGGTTCACGATTTTCTCGGGTGAAACGGTTTCGACATCCCCTCCCAGCACCCGGGCAAGGCGAGCGGTGGCGAATTCGATCGTCGCCGGCCGGCCGTCGGCCGTGTCCGAATCCGCCGCGTCCTCGGGTTCCATTTCCGCGAACAGATAGACGTCGTGCATCGTGGCGAAAAACTCGGCCGCAGTCCGGTCCGGAACCAGGCCGAACACCGGCGTGCGACGAACACCGGTGTAGACCAATTCACCGGACTGCAGACGGTCCGGGTCGGTCTTTCCCTTCGAGGCGGGTTGTCCATTGCCGAGAAGAATCAAGTCAGTGGTCGTCGAACCGACGTCTATGAGCAGACCGATCCCCGTCGGCATGTAACGACCGGCAAACGTGGCCAATGCAAGCCAGTTGGCAGAAGCGACTTTCAGGAATTGTGTTCGGGATTCAGTCGCCGTTACGAACCGCCCCGCCGTGGACCAAACCTCATATTCCCTACCGTTGGCCGCACTTTCCACCGCGTCCAGAATTCGGTGCACTCCTTCCCGCTTCGTCCGGAAGCAGTCGCACAATTCGCCGGTCATGGTTACGGCGAGCGACTCGGCGTCCGGGAATCGGGCCACGACTTCGGCGAGAACCGCGGCGAGGCCGTCCGGTTGTTTCCAAAGGGCGAACGGTTCGGCCCAGGCCCGGCCGTCGGCCGTCGCCGCCTTCACGTTCGCCCCACCGATATCCAGCCCTAAAACAGTCGGTGCCATAAACTTCATTATCCGCACCCCGCGCGACAAGTCATCCAGTCCCAATACGGGAGGATGGGACTTGAGACGGGTGGACTTGAGACCGGGCTCATGCGTTATCTGATCGGCATCGACCTCGGGACCACCAATTGTGCGCTCGCATACGTGGATCTGAAAGAAAAGCCCGGACCGGCCGGGCCGAAACTGCACGCGTTCCCCGTACCGCAACTCGTCGCCGCCGGGCAGGTCCGCGAACAGACTCTTCTTCCCTCGTTCCTGTACCTGCCCGGCCCGCACGATCTGCCTGCCGGGTCGATCGGGTTGCCCTGGAATCCTGCGGCCACGGACGTCGTCGGCTCGTTCGCACGG
>DASXPC010000175.1:0-10821 GCA_036493815.1 Fimbriiglobus sp.
AATATCGCGAACTGAGCCCGTGTTAACGGAACGCGTCATCGAGGGTTAAACGTGTGTGCCTCGTATGTGCGTTGAATTATTGTGGGACACGTTGAAAACGTTTCTCAAGCTTATCAACAGACGGCTGACAGAAAATCGTGCATAACGGTGTGTGAAACGGGAAACCATGAATATCGACTCGATTCTCGAACGCGCCACTTCCTGTCAGCGCCTCACGTTGGCCGAGGGCGTTGAATTGATGGCTTGCCGGGATCTCATCAAACTCGGGCGAGCCGCGCATGCCGTCACCATGAGGCTCCACCCCGAGCCGTACCGTACCTACAACATTGATCGGAACGTCAATTACACCAACGTCTGCTCGGCCGTCTGCGACTTCTGCGCCTTCTACCGCAAAGCCGGCGACGCCGAGGCGTACGTCCTCAGCCGCGAGGAACTCTACAAGAAGATCGAAGAAACCCTCGCCCTCGGCGGCGACCAGATCCTGATGCAGGGCGGCATGCACCCGACCCTGAAACTCGAATGGTACGAAGACCTGCTCCGCGATCTGAATTCCCGCTACCCGCAAGTCAACCTCCACGCGTTCAGCCCGCCGGAAATCTGGGCGTTTCACAAAATCAACAAGATTCCGCTCCGCGAAGTGTTGCAGCGGTTGAAAGCTGCGGGACTGGGCAGCATCCCCGGCGGCGGGGCGGAAATCCTCGTCGACCGGGTCCGCAAGGCACTGACCCGCGGCAAAGCCTCGACCGACGAATGGCTGGCCGTCATGCGGGAATGGCATAACCTTGGCGGCCGGTCGAGCGCGACCATGATGTTCGGCCACGTCGAAACCGACGCCGAGCGGATCGAACACCTCGACCGCATCCGCCAACTGCAAGACGAAACTGGCGGATTCACCGCATTCATCTGCTGGACGATGCAGCCCGGGCACAAAATGGCCGACGCCCCCGCGGCCGGTTCCTTCGAATACCTCCGCACCCAGGCCGTCGCCCGGCTCTACCTCGATAACGTGCCGAACATCCAATCGTCGTGGGTCACGCAGGGGGCGAAGATCGGCCAGATCGCCCTCTTCTTCGGGGCGAACGACATGGGTTCGCTCATGATCGAAGAAAACGTCGTCGCCTCGGCCGGGACGGTCCATTACCTCACGCTCGAACAGATCAAGTCATCGATTCGTGAAGCCGGCTGGGAACCGCGGCAGCGAAACGTCTTCTATCAACTCTTGAATGGAAGCCGGGCATCCGGGAACGTAAGCAACGGGACGTCTTCTTCATAAGATGTTTCGGTATCATTCCTTTCGGATGCCTTGCATGGAAATCGACGAAATGCGGTTGGTGCTGGCCCGCGTGGCAGCGTACCGTCGGATTTGCGATGCCGTCCGTCGAAGCGCGAATCACACTTTGTTCAACGGGTTGCTCTTTCTCGGGCTCGCATACTTTTGGTACAGCCAGGTTGGTCGACTCGATACTTTTCTGCTGGCCTACGCCGTCATCGGAGCGGCGGAAGTCCTGGTCGGGCTATGGAAAAAAATCCGCCCGTCGCCGGAAGGCATCCTCGTCGATTCCCTGCTCCAGTTCGCCTGGGTCGGTTCAGTGGCCGTGCGACAATTCAACATTTTTCAACGCGGCGGAAGGCTTGACCCCTTTTTCATTTTCATCGGAATCTGGGTGTTTATTGACGCGATTCGAAGCTTCAAAGCATACCTGGCACTGAACCGGGCGTTCGCCGAACGGCCCACGCGGGAACAACTCACCCAGGTGCGGGAACTGGCCCATGACGTGATCGACGCCGACCCTGCGACCGACGTTTCCTCCCTCGACCTTCCGATCCGCCCGCCCTTCAAAGTCCGGCTCCTCGGCGACGTGGCGATGTTCGCCGACGTGCGGAGCGGGAATTTATTCCTCGTCGAAAAACGGGACCTGCGAATGATTCGAACGGGAAACGATCGGACCCCGAACGCCGCCGTACTCGTCATCGACGGGGAGGAGTGGGGCGAATTTGAAGTCGACTCCGCCACGTGGGCCAACTACGTGAAATGGCAGCCGGAGACGGCCCGATGATCGAAGTCGAGGGCCTCACCAAGCATTTTTCCGGCGCCGCAACCCCCGCCGCGGACGACGTCGTTTTCTCCGTTCAACCGGGCGAAGTGTTCGGCCTTCTCGGCCCCAACGGCGCGGGCAAAACCACCACGCTCCGGATGCTCTGCACGCTGCTCAAGCCCACCGCCGGTGCCGCGACCGTCGCCGGGTACGACGTCGAAACCCGGCCGGACATGGTCCGCCAAAACGTCGGCTTCCTCTCCGCGAACACCGGCGTGTACGACCGGATGACGCCGCGGGAAATGATCACTTATTACGGAAAGCTCTACGGTCTCCGCGGCCCGACCCTGACCCATCGCCTCGACGACCTGTTCGACATGCTGCAAATGGCCGATTTCGCCGACACGCCGGGCGCCCGGCTCAGCACCGGCCAGAAACAAAAAGTCTCCATCGCCCGGGCCCTCGTTCACGACCCGCCCGTCCTGATCTTCGACGAACCGACCACCGGACTCGACGTGCTCGTTCAACGAGCCGTTTTGACGAACATCGCGACACTCCGCGGCCGCGGGAAAACCGTGCTCTTCTCCTCGCACATCATGTCTGAGGTCGAACGGCTCTGCGACCGCATGGCGGTGATGGCCCGCGGCCGGGTCGTCGCCCTCGGCTCCCTCGCGGAATTGAAAGCCCAGTACAACGAAAACGATCTGGAAGAATTGTTCCTGAACCTGGTCGGCGACCCGGTCTAGGTTGGCACGAGGTGGACGACCGTAGGCACGATTTCCCGGAAAAACGACGCTACTTCCGCTCGAAAACAACCGTCTGGAACCGCACGGCGGCCGGTCCGGTGATCTTCGTGCGGAATTCCACGAGTTGATCCTCGAACGGCCCGTTCGTGATTCGGAATTGTTCCGCCTGCCACGGTTCGAGCTCACAGCGGAACGAACTCCACAGCCAGACGAGTCGCCCTTTCTCCACTCGGACCGTGCCAGTGCCGTAGGCGGGGTGTACGTAATCGCCCGCGTACCGGTCGAGAGGAAAGGCCGGTTTCACGTCCTGTTGACGTTGCTTCGCCCGCGCGGCTCGGGTCGCCGCCTTCTCGGCTTCTTCCCCGCGGACAACTTTGCCGAGGATCGCGTCCCAGTCCTTGGCCGGCAGACCTAAAAGGGTGTCGGCTAGGTTGTTCGATAGCGCCTGGTTCATCCTCGTCTCGAACCGGTTGCTCAATACGCCGATCGCCAAGCCGTCTTTCGGGAAGAGCGTCACGAGGGCTTTGAACCCGTCGATGTGCCCGCCGTGACCGACCGCGAGGTGTCCACGGTAATCGTACACGGCCCAGCCGAGGGCGTAGCACATCAGATTCGTATCGGGGTTCAGCTTCGCCGTGTCGGCGGTGATCGGGACGACAGTAATGGGCGCGTGCGTCTCTGCTAACGCCGCTGCGGAGAGGAGTGGCTTGCCTTCACCGAGCTGAAATTTCAACCATTTCTCCAGATCCTTCGCGGTCAGGCAGATCGACCCGGCGGGATTCGGTTCGGTCGTCTCGTACCACGCGCACGGTTCGATTGTTCCCCCCTTCCCCGTCGTGTGACCGCCCGCCCGCTTCGCACGTGCGGGAATTTCTTTCGTCGTAAAAACGACGCCGGTCATGCCGAGTGGCCCGGAGATTTTTTCGCGGACGAGTTGTTCCCAGGGTTTCCCGGCACGGGCCGCGGCCGCCCGCCCCGCTGCAGAGACCATGATGCTCGAGTACTGGTACGACGAGCGAAACGGAGCCGCCGCGGGGAGTTTGGCGGCTCGGCGAAACGTCTCGTCCAAACTCCACGGTGCCCGGTACCAGAGCAGGTCGTTCCCCGCCATGCCCGTGCGGTGGGACAACATGTCCCGGAGCGTGACCGCCCCTTCGGTGCCCGGATCCGACAGGTGAAACGAGGGGAGATACGTCCGAACCGGCTCGTCCCAGGACAGGAGTTGTTCGTCCGCAAGCTTCGCGATCAAGGTCGCCGTGACGGCTTTGGTGCAGGACGCGAGCGGGAAGACGGTGTCGGCCGTAATCGGATCCTTCCCGCCAACTTCCCGGACGCCCACTCCGTCGGCGAAGAGGGTCCGATTCCCTTTGACGACGACCACGGCTGCCCCGGGTACGAACCAGGAGGCCAGTGCGGTTTCCACCCGGGCGCGGATCGGCTCCCCGGCCCCTGCAGCCGCGGGACAGGTCAGTAATACGAGAAAGACGAACACTCGACGCATTGCGGCCCCAAAAAGGAAAACGGCTTGCAACTCGGTGAGTTGCAAGCCGTGGATTATTGCAAAACTGCTGGCGGCTTACAGCGGATTGTAATACCCCGAAAATCCGATCTTCCCGCCACCGATTCCGACGCCACCACCGATCCCGACGCCACCGAACCCGCCAATTCCACCCTGGATGCCGCCACCAATACCGCCGATGCCGCCTTGGATGCCGCCACCAAACCCACCAATCCCGCCGATGCCGCCTTGGATCCCGCCGCCGAACCCGCCGATGCCACCCTGGATGCCGCCGCCGATGCCGCCAATGACCCCGTTCCCGCCGAAGCCGCCAGGCGTCTGGCCGATGCCGGGGGGTCCCGGGTTAATCGTTCCGTATTGGATGAAGTAGCCGCTAAAGCCGCCGCTGAATTGTACGCCACCGAATCCCCCGATCATTCCGCCCGTACCTCCGGTGACGCCGGCAATGCTGCCGCCGCCAATCCCGCCAATTCCCCCGCCGAATCCTCCGATCCCACCGGCAATACCTCCGATCCCACCGCCAATCCCTCCAATCCCACCAATGCCGCCGCCGATCCCTCCGATCCCGCCGCCGATCCCTCCGATCCCGCCACCAATCCCACCTATCCCGCCGGAGATGCCGCCGATACCTCCCGCTATACCACCGGAGATACCGCCAATGCCGCCTTGAATACCGCCGGCAATTCCGCCTTGAATGCCGCCGGCAATTCCGCCTTGAATGCCGCCGACGCCACCTTGTCCGGCCGTACCACCGGCGTTGCCATAAAAGCTAAATGGCGCCGGTGGGCGAATCGCACCGGGTAATTGTCGTGGAGGTAAGTTTGGCCGAAAGCGGCCCTGGGCCGAAGCCCGATCGGAAAGCATTGGAAGAACTGAAAGGACGCCAAGAACGGCCGCCGTACCGGCGAGAAAACGCAATACCAGGTTGAACATGATCAACCTCCCCAGAACGTGACTACAACCTTTCTGCAGTAATAAGGGCGGGCGTTTGCGGTCGATAGGTTCGACCGTCCCGCCCCCATACCGCCGCCATAGGTTCCGCAATTCTAAACGGCATTCGTCATCCGTCGGAGCGTAATTCGGCCTTTGTACAAACTCAGGAATTATAGCGGGTTGTAGTTACCGGAGAATCCGATTTTACCCCCGCCGATACCGACGCCGCCACCGATACCGACCCCGCCGCCGATGCCACCGATACCGCCGCCGCCGAACCCGCCGATGCCGCCTTGGATGCCGCCGCCGATTCCTCCAATCCCGCCGATGCCACCCTGGATGCCGCCGCCGATGCCGCCGATGCCGCCGATGCCGCCCTGGATACCGCCGCCGATGCCGCCGATGACACCGTTTCCGCCGAAGCCGCCAGGCGTCTGGCCGATTCCCGGGGGACCCGGGTTAATCGTTCCGTATTGGATGAAGTAGCCGCTAAAGCCGCCACTGAACTGGACGCCACCGAAACCCCCGATCATTCCGCCCGTACCGCCGGTGACGCCGGCGATGCTGCCGCCGCCAATCCCGCCAATGCCACCACCGAATCCTCCGATCCCACCGCCGATCCCACCGATGCCACCACCAATTCCTCCGATCCCACCGCCAATCCCACCGATGCCGCCACCAATTCCTCCGATCCCACCGCCAATTCCACCAATGCCGCCGGAAATCCCACCAATGCCACCGGCAATACCGCCGGAGATGCCGCCTTGAATACCGCCGGAAATCCCGCCTTGTATGCCACCAGCAATTCCACCAGCAGTCCCACCGACACCACCTTGCCCGGCCGTGCCACCGGCATTGCCATAGTAGCCGAATGCCCCGGGTGGCCGAATCGCTCCCGGTGCTTGCCGGGGCGGTAGGTTAGGCCGGAACCGGCCCTGAGCCGAAGCCCGATCGGAGATCATCGGCAAGAAGGACAATACACCCAGGACGGCTGCGGTCCCGGCAAGCAGCCGAACAAACAGGTTAAACATGATTGTCCTTAATTGCCGGGCCGGGGCCGCGACATTCCGGGTTTCAGTTACCGCCAATTGTATTCATCTCGGGCGTCCTGCCGGCGGGAAGTCCCGCATTTCTACCGCCTTATGATTCCACGACCGGGGGTATCCGTCAATTGGTATCGGTCGGAAACTTACCCACCTTATCACCCCCCTGCCGACCTGCCGGGACAACCGCTACACGCCGAACGCCCTTACCTTGCCTCAACGGGCACACCTCCCCGGCGTTGGCGGTGAAGGCTCGAAAATACTTTGGAGCGACCGCCATTTTCGCCGGTTCTGCCCTTGACCGGGTCCGGCCCCCCGGTATGGTCCGCCCCCACATTGCGGGAAGGCGTCGGCGCACCGTTGGGGAACGGAACGCCGGGCCTGCCAGGACGGACGTGTCCCGTCGCGGGGTTGGGGAACCTTGCGACACCCGGGACCGTCCACGGCTCGAAGGGGGAACCGTCCAATGCGTCATCGCTTGATCGTCGGGTGGCTGGGAGTGGTAGCCGGGGCACTCGCCTTCCCGGTCGCGGCTCCGGCCCAGTACGGAGAAAACGAATCCGTACCGAACACGCCGTCCGTTATGAATCCCTTGCCGACCGGGAACCCCGGAACGAGCGGGTTCTGGTGGGCGACCGAGTTCGTATTCCTCACACAAAACCGGGCGATCGGCGACCAGACCATCGCCTACCGCGGGTTCATCGACGCCCAGGGGTTGCTGACCGGTACGCCAGGGACGTACATCGGGTCCGGGGCCGTCGCCCTGAGCACCTCGCAGCTCGGCCAAGCGTCCTACTCCCCGGGGTACCGGTTCTACCTGGGTTGGAAGAACGACGACGGCACATCGATCTACGGCAGCTTCATGCAGTCGCTGGAAACGCGGCGCTCGGCCGGTGCGACGCTGGTGGCTCCCGGCTTCCGCGGCCCGGCCAATCTCGCCGACACCTACCTCGTCTCCAACGTCTTCAACTTCCCGACCGACTACTCCGGTCCGCAAGTTGAAATCAACCAGGACCTCACGACCCCCGGCAACCTTTACGGCATCTGGAACGGGGCCACCGAAATGACGATCGACTACTACCAGCGATACACCGAAGGCGAGATCATCGCCCGCACCCCGATTTTCCAGACCGATTACTCCCGCGTCTATGCGACCGCCGGGGCCCGGTATGCCTGGTTCTACGACAAGTTCGTCTGGCGGACGGTCGACCGGGACATCAACGGCATCGCCCAGCCGCAGGACTCGGCCATCTACGAAAACTACCTCTCCCAGCGGATGTACGGTCCGACCGTCGGTTGCGGGCACGAACTCTACGCCGGCAAGGCGCTAGCCCTCAGCCTCGACTTGTCCGCCGCCCTGTTGATCGGCATCGAAAAGGAACTGGACAAGTACAAGCTCGGCGACACGGTCAACCCGACCTCCAACAAGCATCAACTGACCGATTTCCGGGTCATCCCGAACCTGAACGGGGCCCTTAACGTCTGGTGGTACCCGCTCGAAGGCGTGCAAATCCGTGCCGGGTACTCGGCCATGATGTACTTCAACACCCGAAGCATGGAAGAGCCGGTTTCGTTCAACTTCGGTGCCCTCGACCCGGTGTACAAGGCCGACGCGTTCCGTTGGGTCCACGGGTTAAACATTGGCGTCGGACTGTTCTTCTAAGGTTGCCGGATCGGTTCCCGCTTTTCCCCCCGGGCACCCCCTTCGTCGCCAAGCCATCGGCGGCGAAGGGGGTGCCCCGGTTTTTTGCCTCACGTCCGTTCGTTGCCGCCCATCCCTTTCTGCATTAGAATGCCCCGCAAGTTTCGCCGGCCCCGAGGGATCGGTCCGCCGGACGAATGCACCCCTGGACCGAGGAGCACGCATGGCCGACGGGCACGTCGAGGCCGCCGATTCCCCCCCCCGGCGCCCCCCACTCTGGACGAACCTGTTCCGCTGCTTCACCGTCGCATTGGACCCGAAGAAACTCGCGGCCGCCGCCGCCGGAATTCTGGTGATGACGTTCGGGTGGTGGGTGCTTTCGCGGTGTTTCGATCCCGGCCCCGCCCCGGACCCGAAAAATTACGCCGATGCAGGAGAAGACGGGGCCCGGAAGTTTGTTCAGGACTATGCCCAGTGGAAAGTGCGGGACGAATTGGCCGGCCGGGACGGCGGCAAGCTCCGCACCATGCCCTGGTACGAATACCGCGGCCGGAACCCCTATCTGTTCGCAACGGAAATTTCCGGTAGCCCGTCGGCCACGTGGTTCGATGAAACTTGGAAGTACGTCAAAGAACAACTTCCGGTCCTCGCCGAACCGCTCAATAAACTGATCCTCCCCGTTATCAAAATCGTCGACCCGCACGCCACGTTCGCGACACGCGTGTACCTCCTCCTCGTCATCATTTGGGGTGTCGCCACCTGGGGGTTTTTCGGCGGCGTCATCACGCGAATCGCCGCCGTGCAACTGACGGGCAAAGATCGCACGACTCTGGCCCAGGCCGTCCGGTTCGTTTACAACCGGTACTGGTCCTATGTTCTGTCGCCGATCGTTCCGATCGGCGTCGTCGCCGCGATCGCCATCGCACTGATGGTCTTCGGGTTCGTGGCCCTGATTCCGATCGCCGGCGACGTACTCTACGGCCTCGGGTTTCCGCTTCTGTTGTTGGGCGGACTGATTATGGCCGTGCTGCTCGTCGGCCTGGTCGGCTACCCGCTCATGTTCCCGACTCTGAGCGTCGAGGGAAGCGACACGTTCGACGCCCTCAGCCGGGCGTACAACTACGTCTTCCAGGCCCCTTGGCAGTACCTCTGGAATTGCATCGTCGCTCTGGCTTACGGCGTCGTCGTGACGTTCTTCGTCGTACTCATGGGGTCGCTGACCGTCTATCTGGCTAAATGGGCCATCATGCAAACCCCGTTGACCCAAACGACGAAGCAGGAGCCCAGCTATTTGTTCGTATACACCCCCGAAACGTACGGGTGGAAGAAATTGTTGTTAAGTGGAACGCCGATCGAAGTGGTCGAACAGAAGCAAAGCCAGGGCAACCGGACGACCGTGTCCTACCCCTATGCGGATCCGGACCGGGCCAAGAAATACGAGGACAGTTATCAGGTGTGGAACTATCTCGGGGCTGGGCTGACCGCGTTCTGGCTGGTCGTCGTCCTCCTGTTTATGCTCGGCTTCGGGTACAGTTACTTCTGGTCCGCGGCGACGATGATTTACTTGAATATGCGGAAGGTCGTGGACGAGACGGACCTTGATGAGATCTATTTGGAGGAGGACGATCCGGAAGCACCGATCGCCCCTCCGCCTTCGGCACCTGTTCTGCCGGCGAACCCAGGGACGTCTCTGCCGATGGTTCCACCGGCACCGCCACCGGCGAGCCTTCCCATGACCCCGCCGCCGCCCGAAAATCCGCCGGGGCATCCTCCAACAACGTGATTATTGGCAATCGGCGACCGCTCAGGTCGCCTGTCAAAGAAATTGTCAGACGAAACCTCATCACCGGCGACCGTGATGGTCGCCGATCGCCAGGATGGTTATGCCCCGTCAAGTGCTCCTGTTTACCGGCCCCTGGGCGGACGTCCCCCTCGACACCCTGGCCGCCAAGGCCGGGGAATGGGGCTATGCTGGCGTCGAACTCTGCTGCTGGGGCGATCACCTCGAAGTCCAGCGCGGTCTTTCCGACGACGCCTATTGCCCGTCGCGGCTCGAACTGCTCGCCCGCAGCGACCTGCAGGTGCCCGTGGTCGCGGCCCACAAGGTGGGTCAGGCCGTGTCCGATCCGATCGATGCCCGGCACAAAGACTTGCTACCCGATTACGTTTGGGGTGACGGCAAGCCGGCGGGGGTGCGCGAGCGGGCTACGGAGGAAATGGCCGCTACGTTCCGACTGGCCGAGAAACTCGGGGCCGGGGTCGTCAGCGGGTTCACCGGGTCGCCGGTGTGGAGTTACGTGGCCGGATACCCCGCGGCAAAACCGGACGCCATTGCCGAAGGGTTGAAAACCTTTGCCAAGCAGTGGAAGCCGCTGCTCGACGTAGCCAGGGACGCCGGCGTGAAGTTCGCTTTTGAAGTTCACCCGGGCCAGGTCGCGTTCGACCTCTACTCGGCCGAAGCCGTTCTCGACGTCCTCGGCAGCCGGGATGAATTCGGCTTCACGTTCGATCCCAGCCACCTCTTTTGGCAGGGCGTCGATCCGGTCGAATTTCTCCGCCGTTTCCCGAACCGCATCTACCACGTCCATGTGAAGGACGCGGTCCTGACGCTCTCGGGTCGAGCGGGAATTTTGGCAGGCTACTGGCCGAGTGGCGATCCGCGTCGCGGCTGGCAGTTCCGTACTCCCGGCCGCGGCGGCATCGATTGGGAAGCCGTTATCCGCGGCCTCAACGAAATCGGCTACGACGGTCCCCTCAGTGTCGACTGGCACGACCCCGGCATGGACCGCGAATTCGGAGCCGCCGAGGCGTGCGAGTTCGTGAAGCGATTGGATTTCGATACACCCGCTCACGGGCCCAAAGTGCATCGGGGTTAGTTTTGCAGGTCGGGCCGAGTCTTCGA
>DASXPC010000176.1:0-16092 GCA_036493815.1 Fimbriiglobus sp.
CGGCCGTCTTCATTCGTAGCGGCCGGACGCCCGACAAACCCAGCCGTTCGCAAAGCTGATCGTTGATGCCGCCGGGGCAATTATCGTACGCCGTATGTGGCGAATACACGGCGATCCCGGCTCGTAACAGGGGCAGCAGCAACCGGCCTTCGGATGTCGAGGTCGACAGATTTTTCACGGCCCGGAAGAGAATCGGGTGGTGTGAAACGATCAACTGAACCCGGCCGGCAACCGCCTCGGCCACGACGTCGGGCGTGACCGTCAGGCAGGTCATCACCCGGTCCGCAGGCCCGGCCGCGTCGCCGAGCAGAAGGCCGACGTTGTCCCATTCCGCAGCGAGGGCGGTCGGGGCGAAGGCGGCCAGATTGGCCACGACGTCGGCGACCGTTGGCATACACACCCCTTCTGTTCCCCTCCGACTCGGTCCATGTCTCGGTCGGAGCCGGGTATTTATACCCCGCTTGCGTAGAATGGGGAAATGAAACCGTACGACCTTGCGCCGGCCTCCGGGCCGGCGCTGACTTTCTGGGGGGCCGCTTCCTCCGTTTCCGGCTCGCTTCACCTGTTCGAGGCCGGCAACCGCAAAGTGTTGCTCGATTGCGGCCTGTTCCAGGGCCGCCGCGACGAGGCCCGCGAACGGAACGCCCGCTTCCCGTTCCACCCGGACCAGGTGGACGCGGTCGTCATTTCCCACGCCCACATCGATCACTGCGGCAACCTGCCCACGCTGGCCCGGCAAGGGTTCGACGGGCCGGTCTATTGCACGCCGCCGACCCGGGACCTGTTGAAGGTGATGCTGGCGGATTCGGCGAAGATTCAGGAAGAGGACGCGGCCCACCTGAACATCGCTCGCAACTACGCCGAGCCGTGGGTGCAGCCGCTGTACACGGTTCACGATGTGGATGAGACGCTCGCCCGGGTGGTTGCGGTGCCGTACGGGCAGGACGTAGACGTCGGCCGCGAGGTCCGGTTCCGGTTCGTCGAAGCGGGCCACATCCTCGGCTCGGCGATGGTCCACATGACCGCGGGCGACTCAACCCTGAGCTTCAGCGGCGACCTCGGCCGCCGCGGCCTGCCCATTCTCAAAACCCCCGCGCCGCTCCCTGCGGCCGACGTGCTGGTGTGCGAGAGTACCTATGGCAACCGCACCCACGCCTCGTTCGATGAAACGGTTGAGAAACTCTACGCCGCAGTGCAGCGGACGGTGGACCGCGGCGGGAAGGTGCTTATTCCGGCGTTCAGCCTGGGGCGGTCGCAGCTCATCATTCACGTGTTGCAACAGGGGCTCCGGTCCGGCCGGGTGCCGCGGGTGCCGGTGTTCGTCGACAGCCCGCTCGCCGCGGCAGTAGCCGAAGTCTACCGCGCCCACCCCGCGAGTTTGGCCCCGGACGTGGCGTCTGCCGTCAAAGACGGGCACGGCCTGCTCGGCGGCGACGGCGTCACTTACATCGATTCGTTCGAAGATAGCCTCCGCCTCTCGGCCCGGCCGGGTCCGTGCGTCATTATCGCCTCGAGCGGCATGTGCGACGCGGGCCGCATCGTCACGCACCTCAAGCACCACGTCGACGACCCGCGGTGCTCGGTCATTCTTGTCAGCTACCAGGCCGCCGGCACCACCGGCCGCCGGCTCACCGAAGCCAAGCCCACCGTCCGCTTCGCCGGCCGCGAGTGGAATAAGTGGATCGAAGTCGTCCACCTCGAAGGCTTCAGCGGCCACGCCGACAAGAACGACTTCCTCGCCTACCTCTCCCCACTCGCGGGGAAGGTGAAGAAGGTCCGCCTCATCCACGGCGAAAAAGAACAGGCCGACGCCCTCGCCGACACCCTGCGGGACATCGGCTTCCCCGACGTCGCCGTGCCGGGCCCGGGGGACCGGGTGGAATTGGAGTAGCGTCGGGGCGAACCTCCTTTCAATATCTCAAGTCCGGTAGAATGACCGCCCGGCGGAAATCCCCCGCCGTTCGACTTGGAGCATTCATGGCGAAGCCGACTTGGTTCCAGACCACCGCGATCGATTACCCGAACTCCCGGCCGCACATCGGCACGGCCTTTGAGAAGATCGGGGCCGACGTCCAGGCCCGGTACCGGCGGATGGAGGGGTACGACGTCCGCTTCCTGATGGGCAACGACGAGAACACGGTCAAGGTGTCGAAGAAGGCGGCCGAACTCGGCGTCGACACACAGGCGTACTGCGACGACATGGCCCGCCAGTTCCGCGAGGTGTGGGACGCCCTCGATATCAGCTACGACGTTTTCATTCAGACGAGCCACGAGCGGCACAAGGCCGGGTGCCGGAAGTTCATTCAAAAGGTGTACGACAACGGGCACATCTACAAGGGAAAGTATGAGGGGTGGTATTGCCTCGGGTGCGAGGAGTTCAAGAGCGACAAGCAGTACGACGAGAATAGCGGCCTCTGTCCGAACCACAAGACGCCGCTCACCCGGCGGAGTGAGCCGTGCTACTTCTTCGCCCTGTCGAAGTTCCAAGACAAACTGCTGAAGTATTACGAGGAGAATCCCGACTTCATCCAACCCGAGAGCCGGCGAAATGAAATCGTCAGTCTCATCAAGACCGAGGGCTTACGTGATATTAATATTACTCGATCGGGTGAGGAATGGGGTATAAGACTGCCATTCGACGAACAATTCACGATCTACGTCTGGTTTGATGCGTTACTGACTTACATCACCGGCATTGGCTACGGCGACGATGAGGCGACGTTCGACAAGTATTGGGAACAGGGCGATTCCCGCCTCCACTTCATCGGCAAGGACATTACCCGGTTCCATACCGCCCTCTGGCCGGCGATGCTGATGGCCGCGGGCGTGAAGCCGCCGACCAAGGTGTTCGCGCACGGGTTCGTCTATGTGAAAAACGAAGATACCGGCGCGGTCGAAAAGATCAGTAAAAGCCTCGGCAACGTCGTCGACCCGATGGAGATCATCAAGAAGTTCAGCTCCGACGCGTTCCGCTACTACTTCATGCGGGAGTGCCCGTTCCCCGGCGACGGAGAGTTCGGATGGGGGCGGTTTGCGGAGGTGTTCAACAGCGAGTTGGCAAATAACCTTGGAAACTTACTAAGCAGGTGCATTACTCTCATTGCAAAGAACTACGATGGGACGCTTGCTTCCGAAAATCAAATCATTATTTATGAGGAAGCTGTTCCTGGAATTGATTCCGCAATAAAATTGCTTGGAGAACGAGCGGCCTTTTTTGAAGGCGACCGGCAAGAGTTCGTTAAATGGGTTAGACGGCGGATTGACGCTTGCAACTACGGCCAGGCCATTCACTTTGTACTGCAATGGTTGCTGACGCCAATGAATCAATATGCTGAGACTCTTGCACCTTGGAAATTAGTAAAGACCGACAAAAGTAAGGCTAAACATGTTTTGACCCTAATGGTAGATGTGCTTCGAGTGTCGAGCATCCTGCTCAAGCCCTTCATCCCCCGCTCCGCCGAGGCGATCTACAAGAGCTTCAACTTCCCGACGCCGTGGGAGGAAGTGACCTATGCCGATGCGGCGGAGTTGAAGCCGCAGGCCGAGGACCTGCGGGTGACGGCCGAGCTGGTCGACGGGAAGGTTAAGCCGCTTTTCCCACGCATAGGCTGACACGGATGGCCAATACTCCGGCACGTCCGGTGGACGTTTAACCTTTCAGCACCCAGCGGAACAGGTCGCCGAGCTTCGCCCCTTTCCCTTGCATGAGCAGTCCGACGCGGAAGATGCGGCCGGCCGCCCAGACGCAGAACAATGTCGTTACGAGGACGAGCACGATCCCGCCGACCATCTGGACGATCGGCACCCCCGGCGGGACCGACTGCCGGGCGACCAGCAGGAACGGCGTGGCGAAGGGGAACCACGAGCACGCGACCGCGATCGTCCCGTTCGGGTCCTGCATGATCGGGCCGAGTGCGAAGAACGGCAGGCAGGCGACGAGCATCACGGGTAGCAGCAACGTCTGCGTGTCCTTGACGTCCCCGGCGGCCGCCCCGATGGCAATGAACAGCGACCCGTAGATCAAAAGCGCCAGCACCAGGAACACGAAGAACCACGCCATCAGCGCCGGCGTGAGCATGTCGGCCACTCCGTACCGCTGGGCGACCACGTACCCGCCGGCGAAGTACACGAGCGCCATGGTCAGCGACACGCCGGCCACGCCGAGCAACTTCCCGGCCATCAGTTCGAACGGGGACAACGACCCGAGCAGCACCTCGGCGATCCGCTGGCCCTTCTCCTCGACGACCCCCTGCATGGCCGGCGTCGCCCCGACCATGATGACCATGAACATGAGTGCGATCAGCACGGCCGGGAGGAAAAAGTTGGCCAGTTGCGCGCCCTCCTTGGCGTCTTCGTAGGTCCCCGTCGGCGTCAGCTTCGTGAGCGCGTGGTACTTGAGCGGCACCGGCTCCTGGGCCGCCGTCACCGCGGCCGGGTCGATGCCCCGGTCCCGGAACCGCCGCGATCGGATCTCGGCATTCAGCGTCTGCTCGGCCCAGGCCGTGAACCCACGCTGTGTCGGCTTCTTCGCCTGGAACCGGATCGCCTGCGCGTCGTCTATCTTCTCCTCCGGCTGGTACGGGTTGCCGCGGACGTCGAGCACTTTCGGACCGATTTCGAGAAACCCTTCCAGGTCACCCTTGGAGACCTTTTGCGAGAGTTCGTACCGCTGGGCCGCGACCGCGTCCGGTGCCGAATCGGAGGGCGGAACGACTTCGATCAGGATGCGGGAGGCGACCTGCTTCTTCGTTTCCGGATCGACTGCCTGATACTGGTTGTACTTTTCCGCGGCCTTGGCCAACTCGGCCGCCAGTTCTCCGCCGGTCCGATCGACCACGGCGAACTTCTTCTCCCCCGTGTCTTCCAGTTTCTTGAAGAGGAGCTGGATGCCGATGCTCCCGAACATCATCGTCGGCATCAGAACGATGGAGACGATAAAGGCCTTACTGCGGACGGCGGCGCGGTATTCGCGGCGGGCGACGACCCAAATCTTGCGCATGGGGGCTCTCTCACTCGGGGGCCGGGGCGGGCTGTACGTGTTCGGGGGCCGGGGACGCGATCCGCACGAAGATGTCGTGGAGGGACGGCCGGGTTTGCTCGAAGTGCCGGACCTTCCCGCGAAGCATCAACTCGGCAAGTACTGCCTGAGGGTCGCTCCCGGGGAAAAGCCGCAGTTCCTGGAACCGGCCGAGGTCGGTCACCCGGGCCACGCCGGGCAGCCCGTCGAGCCGCACCGCGTCGCCCTCCAGACGGACGCGGAGGGTGTCCTCCCCGTACTGGCTGTAAATCGCGTCGAGGGTTCCGTCGAGGACCTTGCGGCCTTTGTAGATCATGAAGACGAAATCGCACATTTGCTCGGCGACGGCCATGTCGTGGGTCGAGAAGATGACCGTCGTCCCCTCCTTCTTCAAGCCCAGAACGGCGTTGCGGAGGACGTCGGCGTTGACCGGGTCGAGGCCGCTGAACGGCTCGTCGAGGATCACCAATTGCGGCCGGGCGATGACGGTGGCGATGAACTGTACCTTCTGCGACATGCCCTTCGAAAGGGCCTCGACTGGTTTGGTAGCCCAGGCCGCCAGGCCCATCCGCTCCAACCATTCGGCGATCGCCGGCCGGTAGTCCCGCAACCCCTTCAGCTCGGCATAGAACCGGAGGACGTCTGCCACGGTCATCTTCTTGTACAGGCCGCGCTCCTCGGGCAGGTACGCGACCCGGTCGTTGGCCGCCTTCCACGTCTCCTCGCCGAGAACGTGGATGTGCCCCGCGTCTGGAAGGAAGATGCGCATCACCATGCGCAGGGTCGTAGTCTTCCCCGACCCGTTCGGTCCGATGAACCCGTAGATCGTGCCGGTCGGGACGGCCAGCGACAGGTCTTCCACTGCGGTGAAGCGGCCGAACGTTTTGGTGACGTTCTCAATAGCGACTGCGTTCAATTCGCTACCCCCGCGAAAGTCTGGTTTAACGGGTATTCGTTGGACCTGCCCCGTCATTCGACTCGGCCTGCCGATTCTCCGGCGTTGTCACGCCCCGGCCGGCGCCGAGCAAGGGCGGCGGTGGAAGAGCGGCTGCACGCCAACCCGTGCAATGTTCGCCGACTTCAAAAACCGTGTCGAGTGGCAGATGTGCTACCAAAATAGGGAATTCGTCCGGAACGCGTCCCGGAATCAAAGCCATCCGTGGCTTTTGTGGAGCGGTTTCGTTACGGAATGGGCAGCTATCCCACGAACACCCCACCCGTAAAGTTGTCGAATGCGTCGATGTTGAACAGCGGAGAGTTCGTGTTTCCGCTGGTCAAGTTCGAGCCGGAGTAGCCGGTGACCTTGGACCCGGCCCCGGTGCCGACGCCAACGATGAGGTCTGCGAACCCGTCGCTGTTGAGCTGGCCGGAGGCGACGCGAATGCCGGCCCGGTTGTCCGGGTCTCCGGCGAAGAAGTTGACGATCGGGTGATTCGCGCTGGCGCCGCCGAACGTGGAAAGGTCGGCCCCGTTGAGTGCCATGACGCGAGGTCCACCGCCCGGGCCGCCGCCGACGATAAGGTCGGCCTGGCCGTCGCCGTTGAGGTCGCCGGTCGCGACGAAGACGCCGTTTCGGAGGCTCTGTTCGAATACGAAGAAGTCGGCGAACAGCTTCGGCCCGCCGTTCGATTGGAGGAGTTTGCCGTCGTAGGCGGCGATGCGGGGTCCACCGCCGAAGCCGGCGGCCACGACCAGGTCGCCGAATCCGTCGCCGTTCAGGTCACCGACGGCTGCCCGGGCGCCGCCGCGGAAGTTCGGGTCCTGGATTCCGAAGAAGTCGGCGATCTGGGTGAACCCGTTGCCCGTGTAGATACGCACTCGCGGGCCACCGCCTTCGTCCGGCGAGATGACCAGATCGGCCCGGCCGTCACCCGTAATGTCCCCGGCGGCCACGAACACGCCGCCCGTAAACGCGGCCTCGAACGGGTGAACGTCGAAGAGTGGAGAACCGGTCTTGCCGTCAATCACGACCACTTCCGTGGCGATCCCCGGGCCGGTTCCAAAGACGTAATCGAGGATGCCGTCGGCGTTGAAGTCTCCCGTGGCCACTCTCGTACCGCCCGTGAACTGGACCCCGAACGGCGCGAAGTCGCTGCGCGGCGTTCCGTTGGGGTTGAACACCCGGGCGGCGGACGACCCGGCGTCGCTGCCGACCAGGAACAGTTGGGGCGTGACCGGCGGCGGCGGCGGGGCCGGGGCGACCGTAACTGGAACGGTTATCGTCGGCGTCCCGTTGGCGGAGTCCGCGGCGGTGATCGTTTGCGACCCCTCCGTCCGCAGAGTGATGGGGAACGATCCCACGCCGTCTGTGAGGGCGGTGGCGGGCGGAAGAGTGGCTCGCGTGTCCGATGACGTGATTCGCACCAAACCGGCGTACCCGTCGGCGAGGTTGCCGAACGCGTCGAACGCGGTCACGGTCACGGAGAAGGGGAGGTTCGCCGTGGCGGATGCGGGAACGTCCGTGATGGCGAACGTCGCCGCCGCCGCGGCCTTGACCGTAGTCGTTCCGGTTCCGGGGTCGACGCTTCCGTCGGTCGGGACGACCGTGACGGTTTGAGTCCCCGCCGTTCGGAACGTAACCGGGAAGGTGATCGTTCCATTGTCGGCGGCTGTGAAGGTAATGGTGGCGGGTACGGTCCCGTTGGCATCCGTGAGGGATACGCTCGCCGTTCCGGTAAAGCCGGTCAGGACCTTCCCCTGGTTGTCCTGTGCGGTGACGGTAACGTTTGCGGGAACGCCGGCCGTAACCGTGCCGCTCAGCCCGGTCACGATGAACTTCCCGAGCGATTGGACGGAGGTGGTTGCCGAGCCCGGCGTAACGGAACCGGAATTGACCGTTAACGTCTGCGAACCGGGCGTCCGGAAGGTCGCCTGGAACGTTTTGGAGCCGTTGTCCGTGGCGGGGTTAAAGGTGTACGGCATCGGGAGAATGGCTAACGGGTCGGTCGAGGAGAACGTGACGGTCCCGTTAAACCCGGTCGAAATGTTGCCGAACTGATCTTTGGCCACGACGGTGAACCCGGCCGCTTGCCCCGTGGTAACGGACGACGGTAAGTTGGCGATCGTGAGACTGCCCGCTGTGGCAGCCGATACGGACACCGGTGCAGACGCGGTCAGGCCCGCGTTCGTCGTGTCGGTGGCCGCAACGGTTTGGTTTCCGGCCGTGCGGAGAATAATCCCCGAAAACACGCCGACACCTGCGACCAGCTTGGAATTCGGAGGAGTCGTCGATTGGGCGTCCGACGTGCTGATCGCAACCGTACCGGTATAACTGGTGGCCAGATTCCCAAACGCATCCTCCGCGGTCACCGTCGCGTCAAACGACTCTCCGGCGACGGAGGTGGCGGGAACGCCGCTCAGCAGGAAGGTACTGGCCGCGGCGGGGGTCACGTCGAGCGACCCCATTCCGGTTAACGTCGGTGTGACCGAGTCTACGGCCTGAATCGTCCGGGTTCCGACCGTAAAGAGCGTTGCAAAGAAGGATCCGACCCCCTTCGACAGCGACCCGCCCGACAGATTGGGAGCTTGGGGGTCGGTCGATGTCAGCAGAACGTTTCCGTTGTACGTGCTGGCGAGGTTATTGAACTGGTCCAAGGCCGTAATGGTGAAGCCGAAAGTCGCGCCGGCAACGGTCGTGGTCGGCAACAAGCTGAGGGCGAAGTGGTTGGCCGATCCGGCCACAACGATCGTCGAAGCGGTGCCGGTGAGGGCCGCGTTGACCGTGTCTTTGGCCGTGACGGATTGACCGCCTGCCGTGAACAGAGTGACCGGGAACGTGCCGACGCCGTTGGTCAGAGGCCCATTCGGCGGGAGCGTGGCCGCCTTGTCCGAACTGGAGAACGTGACCGTGCCGTTATAAGTGGGCGACGGGTTTCCGAAGGCGTCGAGTGCGGTGACGGTGAAGTTTTCGGAAAGCCCGGCCGGAACCTGGGCTGGCAAGCCGGAGACGACGAAGACGCTGGCCGGGCCACCGACGACATTGGTGGATACCATCGCGGGGTCCACGGCCTGACCGGCCGTGCCGTCGAGACGGAGGGCTCGCACGCCCGCCGTTTTGAACGTCACCGCGAAGTCGTGGTGGCCCTGATCCGAGGCGACGAACGTGTACGCCGCCGGTAGTCCCGCTTTCGAATCCGTCGACGTGAAGGTCACCTGGCCCAGATAGCCCGTGTCCCGCGTCCCGGACTGCTGATAGACGTCGGCGGAGACGGTCAGAACGGTGCCGGCGACGACGGTTGCCGGAAGCGGGGACAGTGTCAGAAGCGAACCGTTGGCGCTATTCAACCACACAAAGCGATCGAATCCGTCGTCGGCCTCGCCGTTGACCGTGTTGCCGTTCTGGTTCATTTTGTCGCCGGCCAGGTCGGTCAGGTTCGGGCCGATGGTCAGGTGGTAGAACCCTTGGGCGGATTGAGGGGTAAAGGTGATGTCGTACGTATCAAACCGGTCCTTCGGGTCCGGGTCGTAAGGCGTCGGAATCTCAACGCGGGTAATACTCTGGATCGTGACCGCTTTACCGTTCGCGTCGAACAGCTTCACGTCGCTGGGGTCGAACGTAATCTCATCGACGGGGTTGTTGAAGAAGACGCGTAGCGTGTTTGTCGGTCCGCCGGCGGGGCTCGGATTTCCGAGGGCAACGACCTGCGGTCCGGACTGGAACAGGCCTCCTTCGACGGGCAGGTTCGGGTTGAGTCGGATGGCGAAGGAACCGCGACCGTAGGTCGAGGCGACGAGCAGGTCGTACCCGCCGGCCTGATTCGGCAGGCCGGTGGCGGGGTTGAGGTCGCCGACCGACAAGTCCAGGTCGGTGATGAGGACGTTGGGAAGATACCCGCCGTCGACGGCGGCTCCGTCGTTGGCAACGTCCGGGAAATAGGTCCAGTTCTGACCGTCGTCGACCGAACGGAACACGCCCCCCTGCCCGGCAACGTAGAGAACCGGGAATGTTTTCGAGTTCGGGTCGCCCGGCGTCTCGGGGATGGCGTACCGCCAGTCCGCGGCCAAAGCGGTGAGGTACGAAAGTCCGTTCAGTTCGTTCACTTGCGCGGTCACCTCGCCGAATACGGCTCGGTGCAAATTGAACAGATTGCCCGTGATGTCGATCCATTTCGAATTCGGGTCCGTGACGTCCTCAATATGGAAGACGCCGTTGGAGGTGACGGCATACGCGTCGGTACTGCCCGGCCGGGTGTCGGCGGAAATGACCTGCACCGGCGAGCCGTCGAGACCGGCCGAAACGTCGGTCCACGGAGCCTGGCCGGTGCGGGTAAAGTAAATGTGACCGCCCGCGGTCCCGGCGTAGATGAAGTTGTTCAAGATTCCCGGCGTGGCCGGGTTCGGGGCGCCGAACGCCGGAGCCTGGACCAGCGTACCGTCCAGTTGGCCAGGCTCGCCGATCGCGAACCAGTTCGTTCCTGTATTCGTTGAGCGAAACACCCGCCCGGCATTCGACCCGATCACGAGCCCTTGCGGGTCGATCGGGTTGACCGCGAATTTTCCGACCGCGGCATTGATGAGCGGCCACTGACCCGCGTTGGTCGCGGGGTTGTCCCCGCCCTGCAACAAGCCGAAGGTGCGGCCGACACCGCCGCTGAATGCGGCACTCGTATTGGCCACGTCGCCCGGCAGGGACGGGTCGGGTGCGGTCGGCGTGAAGACGCGGAAAAAGTCCGTCGTGTCGAAGAACGTATCGTCGCCGCCTTGGCAGCACGGCCACCGGTATTGGTATGCCGTGCCCGACCCGGTTGCGTCGGTCGCCACCCCATTGCCGTCCCCTTCCGGGCCGCGCCAATTGAGATTCCCCGTGTGGATGATGTCGCGTGCCGAAACCGGGAACCCGTCGTCCTGGGCCATTCCGTAGAAGAACGCCCCGGACAGGTCGGCCGCGAGCTGGCTCGGCTGAACGGCCCCGGAATAGAATTGGGCGATCTGAAGGTTCCCGTTCCGGTTGAACGTCGGGGCGTTCGCAAAGCCGATGTTCGAGAGCAACAATCCGTCCCCGCGGTCGACGCCGGTATTGATCCCCTGGTCGCCGATTTCGACCACCCGAGTCAGACCGGTTACAGGGTCGATGAACGTATAGATACCATGGATGTCGGCCCCGCCTTCGATGCGGCCATCGTTGCGCGGGTCGGTCGCGGAAAAAGGCAGGAGGAGTTCGCTGAAACTCGTGTACTTGGTACCGGTGCCGTCGTTCGTGAGCGATTTGGTGTTAGCCACTTCAAGCGTGGCATTGGTGATGAACGGATTGAGCGGGTCCCGCAACAGGTTCGTGAATTCCGCGAACGTCGGGTATTCCCCTCCCGGAGTGCCGTACACCGACGCGTAGAGCGGCGGAACGAACAACTGCCCGAACACGCCGTTCGCCGTGTTGACGACCTGGGCCGGTCCGGTCGTCGCCGACGGGGCGGCGGCCGGGTCGGCGGAACGGGAATTGTCCGTGAATACGAACGTCCCGGCGTCCGAGACCGCGCTGATGTCGACGCGAATCGCGTTGGTGATCGGGTTGTTGGTGGCCGTCTCGGACCCGAGCCCGGAAATGTACACGATTTGCGGGTTGGTCGGATCGAGGGCGATGGCGATGTCGTAGTTCCCCTGAGAGCCCACGGCCGACCCGGTTCCCAGCGAGAAGATGTTGTGATCGGGGAGCGAATCGTTGTTCGACCCCCACCCGCCGGCGGCACCGGATGGCGAAACGGGGATGGTGTAGAGTGGCAGGCGGATCTTGGTCCAGTTCCGGCCGAAGTCCTTGGTCACGTACAAACCGTCGTAATTCCCGTCCGCACCGACAACGAGAGCGTAAAGCCATCCCGCGTAGAACTGGTTTTCCAGGAGATTGTCCGTCAGCGCCGGGGTGGCGAGTGCGATTCGCCCCTTGGCCCCGTTCGGGGTACTGGACGGCGCCCCGATGGCCACTTGCGTGGTTGGGTTGGTATCCACGTCCCGGAGGAGTGGATTCCCCTGTCCCCCGGCCATCAGGGTCATGGTGGTCGAGCTGTCGGCCTGGGAGGCGAGGAACACGCCTTCGCCGCGGAACGCGGCATAGAGGATTTCGAGGTTGCCCGTGGAGCCGGGGGCCGTGGACGCGCTGCCGGCCGCCAACACCACGTCGTTGGCTTGTCCGGCACGAATGCGAACCCAGTCCAGCCCGCTATTGTTACTCCGCCAGACGCCGGCCTGGTTGGCACCGCCACTCACCGCCATGTACACAATGACTTGGCCAGTCGGAGAGAGTTTCGGGTCAACGACAATGGCGAACCCCGAGGAATTCAAGAACACGCCGTCCCGTTCGCCCGGTCCCGAACCCCGTTCGTCGATCGGAAGGATATTCCCGGCGGCGTCGGCATTGTGCGTACTGTCCAACACCTTCCACGTCCGCCCGCCGTCCATCGACCGCAGAACTCCGACCCCGGGGGCGGTGTTCGTGCCGGCCTGGGGGTTCGTGCCTCCGGCGGTTACGTTGCCTTCTCCGGTCAAAGCGTAGATGATCGTCTGAGACGGGTCGCCGTTCCGGGGGAAAATGGCGATCGCGCCGATGTTCATACCCGACGTCGCCCCGTAGTCCATGAGCGGAATCCAGGTCGGACCCGCCGGGTCGTTCGTCAGGAAGTTGGTCGTCCGCCAGACTCCGCCGCTGGCGCCGGCGGCGTAGAACGTGTTCCCGCTCGGGTCGGACGGGTCGCGCGTCACGGCCGTCATTCGGCCCGAATTGGCAGTGGAATTCTCCGACGCCGGGCCGACGGGCGTCCATTGCTGCTGGGCGACCGGATTGAGCGGATCCTGAATGAATACGCGGAAGCCGGTGCTGATCCGGTCCGCCACGGTTTCGCCCAAACCGGTGCTCGAATTGGCGAAGGGAAGCGTCAGGGTGTAGTTGTTAATCGTGCCGGTGCTATCCCCGAAATTTTGGATTTCCAACTGCCAGGTTCCGAGGAACCGCAGATTCGGGTCGGACAAGAGGGCCGAGAGGGGCAGTTGCGGGTTGTACGGGCCGGTATCGAACGGGGACGACGCCCGCTGGATCGGCGGGTTCCCCGCCGCATCGTTCAACACGGTGTTGATGAAGTTCTGCTGTGGAATGCCGGCCGGGCTGCCGACGCTGGTGAACAAGGTAATGCGCTGACCGTCCGGTGCGATCAGGGTTCCGATCAAGTCCGGCGTATTCGGATACGTGATGTTCAGTTTGATCTGAATCTGCTTCGAGGCCGTTTGTTGGAGAAGAAAAGCGTCGGCGATCGACAGGTTCATCGTTTGGACGGAGGGGATCAAGCCGGGAAGCAGGGCGGGGTCGATGGCCACGGTCGGACCCGAAGTCGCGTAAGTTTTCGTCTGCACCGGGCCGGAAAGGGGACTCCCGCCGCGGAGGACGTCCAGGCCGGCATTCAGATTGGTATCCAGTTTTTCGCCGGCGGAGGACGAGATGTCCGAGCTGATGTCGATGGCGTACTGGCCGCTGATCATCTGGGCCGGGAACGATACCCGGAACGTGTTGGTGTCGATCTGGGTAATGCCGGTGGCGGTGATCGGGCCGGCCGGACCGACGAACCGAACGATGTCGGCCAAGGTAAACGTCGTGGGGTCCATGGCGCGGTCAAACGTCAGATCGATCGCCGTCGCGGACGCGTTAAGTACCAGGTTGTCGGTCGAGACCGCCTGGCCGGGCATGGACGTTGAAACCAGGTGCGGCCCGGGGATGACGAGCGGTTGGGTGAGGATTTTCAGGGCCGGAACGAACGGGTCGGGCCGGGTCGAGCCGTCGATGACGAGGAAATCGGCAGTCGTGCCAGAAACTCCGTCGGCGTCCTGGTCCATCAGATTGCCGATCGTCCCGGACTCCTGCCGTATTTGATCGGTTATGGACGGGGCAATGGCGTAGGAGTACGTTCCGGTGGCGCTTTGAGGTGAAACGAAATTGATGAAGAATACGGTGCCCGTCGTATCCTGCCCGTCCGGAGCGATGGAGGCGAGCGGGATGTTAGTGCCGGCGTCGGTGATCAACTGCCCCGGGGTTCGGAACGTTACCGTGACATCGGCGATGGTAAACGTGGAGGGTTCGATCGGCCGATCGAATTCGACGCGGATGGAGTCGAGCGTGCCGGAGGCGACCGGCCCCATGTCCTGGGCGATAATGCGCGGGCCGGCCGCAACCTGAACGACAGCGGAGCGGATACTACCGCCGGTCAAATCGCCGGCCCCGGTCGTCGCACTGCCGCCCCATACCGCGGTGAACTGGCCGGGGGCGGTCGGGAACAGGCTCATCGCATTGCCGAATTCGAACGAGCCGATTGTCGTGGCATTGTCCGGGAACGGTTCGAACGTCACCTGGTTCAGGTTGATGGCGTTGAAGGCCTGGTGTTTCGGATTCAGGAAGACCTGTTCGCTGAGCGTCAGGCCGCCGTCGAGACTGGCGGTGAAGTAGGTGGCCACGCGGGTGTTGGAGGCGTCCCACCGTGCGTCCCGCCAGGAGATGCCGAGGGTGTCGGTGGCCGGGTCCACGGCCAGTGTGGGCATGAACTGGGCCGAAGTTTCCGAGAAGAAGTTCGTTGCCGGCTCGTCCCGGCCGCCGATCCCCGTTATCGCGGACGGACCGTCGAGTCCAATTTTCCCATCGTAATCGTTGAACGGATCGTAAAGCACTTCGTCGTTGATCCGGTGGTAGAAAAAGTTGGTGTCGCCATTGAACTGTGTAATCAGGAAGACGTCCGTGGTGCCGTCGCCGGTCCCGTCGGTGTTTTTGTCCTGTTGCCCGGTGAAGGCGATGTACAGGTTGCCGGCGTTTTGATTGGGAGTACCCAGGGCCGTGTCGTAGGCGATCGTCACGCCCGGGCCGACGCCGTTGACCGGGGCGCTCGGCATGAGCAACGGGTTGACGCCGCCGTCCGCTGCCGCGGTCAATGCACGGTTGTTAATCCCACTTGCCCCGGTGTCGAGAGATATCATCGAGATCTTCGTGTCGGGTCCGAACAGAGTCTTCGCCTGCGCGGAGATGAAATCGATGGACCAACTCGTGATCGACTGACTGGGGGGCGATGCGTCCGTGACCGAGTCGGTCACTTCGAGAGACCATTTTCCCTCGAGTTGGGCCGCGGTCCGGCCGTTGAACGCGTTCAACGACCCCCCGTTCGGGGTGAAGACGTTGGCGTACGGTGCGGTGAATGCGGTGATGGAATTCTTCGCCCGCTGATCGAAGGTGGACCCCGGCCCGATGTTTGCACCGCTCAAAGTTCCGTTATTGACGAGCGTCACGGTGATGTCGTCGGCCAGGTTCGCCGGCGTGTTGTTGTCGTAAATCAATTTGACGGTGAGCTGGCTGTCGTCCGGATGCTGGATGTTGGTGGTGACGACGAGGTTCGTCAGCTTGTTAAAGAACGGGTCGGTAATCCCGCCAGACGGCACGGTAATGACCGAAGTTGACGTTTGAGGAACGTTTCCGGGCAGCGCGTCATCAATGTGAACCAAACCGGTCGAGTTGAACTTCCCGAGTCCGACCGTGGCGGAAGCGGAAGTAAACGAGAGGGAGAACCCTTCCACGAATTGAGGCGGTAACGGCGGGGGCGGGGTGCCGCTGTTCCGATTGTCGGTGATCTGGATAGACCAGTTTCCGTCCAAAGCGGCTGCAGAACGGCCCCCAAATACGGCATTCAACGAACCGCCTTCCGGCTTGTAGATCCCGACGAATGGGGCGGTCGTGGTCGTATCGTTGATCGGCCGGGCGGCGGAATCGGAGAACACGGTTCCGGGGCCGTAAAAATAACCCGTTCCCGAATAGGCCCCGAGGTTGGCACCAGTTATACCCGCTTGCAGACCGGGAGCAGGCGGAACGGGAGCAACCGTGCCGTCGGGGGCGGTCCGCGAGTTTACTAGCGTAAAGAAAATGTCGTCGGCGGGATTGTCCGGAGTGTTATTGTCGTAAACGAGTTGAATACCCACTTCCGCCATGGTCGGGTGAATCAACGCCACTTTGACTTCCAGACTCGCCAACGTCGTAAATGCCGGATCGGTGATGCGTACCGGCATAATTACAGTCGTCGTCATGGGGATGTTTGCGGTTCCACCTGTTGGGGTTGGAGCCGCGT
>DASXPC010000177.1:0-2236 GCA_036493815.1 Fimbriiglobus sp.
CTTCTGGTAATCGTCGCCGAGTTCAGCCTCGAACCCGGCGCTATGCGTCAAGAGATGATGGAGCGTGATTCCGGCCTTGTCTTCCGGCACGTCCTTGAAATACCGAGTGATTGGGTCGGTGACTTTGAGCTTCCCCTGCGCCTCCAGCTTCAGGATCGCCGCGCCCGTAAATTGCTTAGTGACCGAGCCGATGCACATGACCGTGTCGGCGGTCGTCCGGATCTTCTTGTCGCGATCCGCCATCCCATAGCCCTTGGCGAGAATCACGCCGCCGTCCTTCGCGACCAGCAGTACGCCGGAGAACCCTCCGGACTCGAGCTTCGTCATGTGGTCATCGAGCCGGCCCGCCAACTCGCCCCGGACCGTACCATCGACGATTGCGGGCGGGTCCGTCGCAGTAACGCTCGTTCCGGTAACAAAGGCCACAGCCAACGATAAAGCCAACGTCTCGAAGCTTCGCACTGAACCCTCCTCTTGGGAAACACCGCAGCCGCCGAACGTAAAGGAATCTATGCTGAGTGCTCCGCGCCGGAGTGCTGTGCCGGCTCTAGCGAGCATGATTCGCGGAGTACTCAGCATAGATTCGTGTTGAACTGAACCGCGGAGCGCCCGCGACTTCCGCCCTATGGGGATTCAATCTGCACTTTCCGCAACAACCTTGAAGGCTGAGCCCCGGGGCCGTGTGTTGGCCTCGACGAATTGTTCTGCCTCAGTTGAAAACGGAATTGGACGGCGGCCGGCTTGTTGACGAGACTTTCCCCGAGGAGGTTCGTCATGAGCGTGTCCGAGCGTCGACATTTTTCGCCCGCGGCCAAGGTGGCGGTCTTGCGGAAGCACCTGTTGGAGGGTCAGCCGGTGTCCCAGGTGTGTGAGGAGGCGGGGATCGCCGTCTCGCAGTTCTACCAGTGGCAGAAGACGTTCTTCGACAACGGTGCGGCCGCGTTCGAGAGCCCCCGGTCGCGGACGGCGGCGGCGGACGCCAAGGACCGAACCATCGCCGGGCTGGAGGAGAAGCTGGCCCGGAAGAACGAGGTCCTGTCCGAGTTGATGGAAGAGCACGTCCAGTTAAAAAAAGAGCTTGGGGAACTCTGACCGGGCGGTGGGTGCCGCCGGACGTCCGGGACGCGGTCGTCGACTTCGTCCGCGACTGGGCCGCCAAGGCCGAGTTGCCCGCCAAGCGGTTGCTCGGCTGGGCCGGCCTGGCCGCGGCCAAGTACCACGCCTGGACCGGTCGGTACGGCAAGGCCCACGGGCCGAACGGGACGGTTCCCCGCGACCACTGGCTGACCGCCGCCGAGAAGAAGGCCATCGTCGACTTCCATCATCGGCACCCCCTGGAGGGGTACCGCCGGCTCACCTACATGATGATCGACCGGGACGTCGTCGCCTGTTCCCCGGCGACCGTCTACCGCGTTCTGTCCGTCGCCGGTCTTCTGAAACGCTGGAATGCCCGGCCGAATGCGAAGGGCACCGGGTTCGTTCAGCCGGCGAAACCCCACGACCACTGGCACGTCGACGTCTCCTACCTCAACCTCGCCGGCACCTTCTACTACCTCTGTTCGGTCCTCGACGGCGCCAGCCGGGCCGTCGTCCACTGGGACATCCGCGAACGCATGACCGAGCCGGACGTCGAGCAGATCCTTCAGAAGGCCAAGGAGTGTCACCCCGGTGTCACTCCACGGGTCATCTCCGACAACGGACCCCAATTCCTCGCCAGGGATTTCAAGGAGTTCATTCGGATCAGCGGCATGACCCACGTCAAAACCTCCCCCTACTACCCCCAGTCCAACGGCAAGATCGAACGCTTCCACCGCACCCTCAAGCACGACGCCGTCCGCACCCAGACCCCGCTCACCCAGGCCGACGCCGACCGCGTCGTCGCCCGCTTCGTCACCCATTACAACACCGAGAGACTTCACAGTGCCCTCGGATACGTCACCCCGCACGACTTCCTCGCCGGCCGACAACCCGCCATCCACGCCGATCGCGACCGCAAACTCGAAGCCGCCCGGGATCGCCGACGCGACGCCCGACAGGCCGACCGCAACGCCCACCGCAAAGTGGGAATTCCCGATCCCCGATCCGATGCTACATTGCCAACAGAGTTGAGACCGGTCCCCGACCCCTTGTCATCATCGCCGACCCCGACGAATTCCGCTTTCCGCTGAACCAGTACACGGCGTAATAGACCGAACTCCGCGGCACGCCCAGCAGCCGGCAGACGAGGCGAACCGGG
>DASXPC010000178.1:0-2950 GCA_036493815.1 Fimbriiglobus sp.
GGAAGAAATTTTAGCCTCTCGGCAAACTATGAACGTAAGCGGCGGAGGAAACACATCCTCCGCCGCTTACGTTCACGGCTTTCCAAGACGCGCGTTAAAGGATGTATTTACTCAGGTCTTCCTGCTTCGTGATCGCCCCGATCTTCTCCCTCACCATCGGACCATCGATGGTAACCCGTTTCCCAACCAAGTCCGGCCCTTCGAAACTGATCTCTTCCAGCACCTTCTCCAGAATCGTGTGCAGCCGGCGGGCGCCGATGTTTTGGGCCGTGCGGTTCAGGTCGTACGCCACGTCGGCCAGGGCTTCGATGCCGGCCGGCGTGAATTGTACGTCCAGCCCCTCGGTGCCGAGCAACTCCGCGGCCTGCTTCGTCAGCGAATGCTGCGGCTCGGTGAGGATGCGGTGGAAATCCTCTTTCGTCAGGTCGGTCAGTTCGACCCGGATCGGGAACCGGCCCTGGAGTTCGGGCATGAGGTCCGAGGGCTTGGACAGGTGAAACGCCCCCGCCGCGATAAACAGGACGTGATCGGTCTTCACCGGACCGTGCCGGGTGTTCACGGTGGTACCTTCGACCACCGGCAAGAGATCGCGTTGAACTCCCTGACGGGATACGTCGGCCCCGTGCCCGCCGGCGTGGGGGCCACAGACTTTATCGATCTCGTCCAGAAAAATGATCCCTTCGTTCTCAGCCAGGTCCACGGCCAGTTCCGACACGGTGGCCCGGTCGATCAGATTTTCGGTCTCCAATTCGAGGAGGACTTTGCGTGCGTTTTTCACGGTCAGTTGCCGGGGGGCACTCGGCTTGGGCATCACCTTGTCAAACATGTTTTGCAGGTCGACGTCCATATTCTCCATGCCGAGGTTGGAAAAGATCTGTACCGGCACGGCCCGTTGCTCGACTGTGAGCTCGACGGTGCGCTCTTCCAGTTCTCCGGCGTCGAGCTTGGCCTTCATCTTTTCGCGGGTCCGTTGTCGCTTCTCGGCTTCTTCCGCTTCGGCCTCGGGTTCCCAGGTGCCGGATTTCGGCGGCGGTACGAGCAAGTCCAGCAGTTTGTCGTTCACCTTGGCGGCGGCCTTATCGCGAACCTGCTCCCGCTGCATTGTTTTTACCATCGCCACGGACGCGTCCACGAGGTCGCGGACCATGCTCTCGACGTCCCGGCCGACGTAGCCCACTTCGGTGAATTTAGTCGCTTCGACCTTCAGGAACGGAGCCTGGACGAGTTGGGCCAGCCGGCGGGCGATCTCGGTTTTCCCGACGCCGGTAGGGCCGATCAGGATGATGTTTTTGGGCGTGACATCTTTGCGGAGGTCGGGCGGCAGCTGCTGCCGCCGCCAGCGGTTGCGGACCGCAACGGCCACGGCTTTCTTCGCCGCCTCCTGTCCGACAATGTGTTTGTCCAATTCGGCAACGATTTGGCGGGGGGTCAAATCCATCTCGGGCTCCGCAATTACGTAAGTTCGACAACTTCCACGTTCTTGTTCGTGTAGATGCAAATCTCTCCGGCGATTTCCAGCGATGATTTCACGACCTCGGCCGGGGCGAGCTTGGTGTGCATCATCAGGGCCCTGGCCGCCGCCAGAGCGTACGGCCCGCCGGAACCAATGGCGAGGACGTTGTCGGTCGGGGCGATCACGTCGCCGGTGCCACTGACGAGTAACAAATGTTCGCGGTCCATGACGATGAGCATGGCTTCGAGCCGGCGGAGCGCCCGGTCGGTCCGCCAGTCCTTGGCCAGCTCGGTCGCGGCCCGGGGAACCGACCCCTGGTGGTCGCGAAGTTTTGCTTCGAACCGTTCCAGCAGTGCAAAAGCATCGGCCGCGGCGCCGGCGAACCCGGCCAGCACCTTGCCGTCGTAAAGGCGCCGGATCTTTTTGGCGTCATGCTTCATCACCACGTTGCCGAGTGTCACCTGACCGTCACCTCCCACGGCGGCACCGGCCGAAGTCCTCACCGCGACAATAGTTGTGGCGTGAATCCTGTCCAAGTTCTGATCCCCCGACCGGTCGATCCCGGTTTTCCCCAATCCGGACGGGGATCGGGCGAATCCTCGTTACCGGGCAGACCGCAAATGGCCGTGTGGTGAATGATACCGGGCGGCCGGGGAAACGGAAAACCACAAACCCCGTAGACGGGATTCCGCACGGTTTGCTCCATATTATCTACCCGGCGGCGGATAGAATTCTGACGGACCTCGTTCCAACCCCAACGAGAGGAGCGGATCCGATGAAGATGTGGAAACCTCCAGCTGTCCTGGCAGTCGTGTTTTCGGCTTGGCTATTGACCACACCGGCAAGAGCGTCGGCAGAGTCGCATGGTGTGATGCGGGTCGAGGACAACGCCGGGTTGTTTTCTTCGGCCGGAGTCAACAAAGCCAAAGAATCCTTCGAAGGGACTTCCTTCAAGGCTGCGACGCACTTTACCGTAGTTACATTTGGCAAAGTGCCCGAGGCCAAACGGAACGATTACGAATTGGTCAAAGGAGACAAGTCTCGCAAAAAGTCCTTTATGCAGGACTGGGCAGTCGAACTGTATAAGTCGAAGCGGGAAACGGGCATCCTGGCTCTGGTATGCATGGAATCAGGTCTCGTACGGGTTGTGACCGACAGAGAAAGCGACCTCCACCGCCATTTCGGTTCGGACCAGTGCGAACACGTGGCAAAAATTTTTGTCGCCGGATTGCTGGCTGGGAAGGGAAAGAAGGGGGTGGAAGCGACAGCGTTACACGATGCAGCTTTGATGAACTCGGCCGAATACGTTTCGTCCGAATTGAAAGACACGACCATTCCCGAGAAATCGACACACAAAACCCGGAATAGTGGTTCTGGAGGTAATTCAATCATGAGTTACGTTTGCATCGGAATCGCTGTTCTGCTCGGCCTCTGGCTCGTCGTTGGTATCTTCCGCGCTCTCACCGGTAGTAGTGGCGGTGGCGGCGGGATGATGGG
>DASXPC010000179.1:0-3119 GCA_036493815.1 Fimbriiglobus sp.
GGGACGGGCCAATCCGTTGCCTCCCGGCTTGGCGAGAAGGACGTGAATAGACTCACGACGTTTCGAAAAATCCAATCCGCGTCCTTTTCACCGGATGGGAAATCCGTTATGACCATAACCAATTGGACAGGGTTCTTCCCGCAACGTGACGCTGTTCGGGGAACCGTCCGAGTATGGGATGTGGAAACCAGTCGTCCATTAACCCCGCCATTGGAACATCCAAAGGAAATAAGAGAAGCGTCTTTCTCCCCCGACGGGCGACGGATTGCCACCTGGGACGGTTACGGGACCGCCCGTATCTGGGACGTCGAAGCAGTCAATCGGCCGGACGAGGACCTTGTCAAGTTCGCCAAACTGTGGAGCGCTTCACGGATCGACGAAACGGGGTCAATACAGCCGCTCACTCCGGATGCTTATCAGCGACTATGGTCCGAGTTGAAGGCCAAATATCCCGCCGAATTCGACGTATCGGATCTTGGGAAAATCAAATCGTGGCACACCACTCGACTCAAAGAAGCCGACGCCGCAAAGGACGCCTTCGCCGTCGCGTTCCACCTCCGCATCCTGCTCAAGGCCGATCCGGACAACACTGACCTAAAGGCCAAACTCGCCGCCGCAGAGGCCCAACTCAAACCCCGCGAACTCGCTCCGGCGCCGCGATTAAATAAATGGTGAAGCATCAGCCTCCGGAACTCTTCGCCGCCGGTAGCGGAGGTAATTGTCCGGTGGCGGCGTAGGTGCGGAGGGCGTGTTCGACCGCGGCGAGGGGGTCGAGACCGCGGCGGTGGAGGGTGCGGAAGACGGACATCAATACGCCGCGGGTCGAGGCGCCGCGGACGCTCTGGCTGCCGTAGCTGTTCTTCCGCATGAGCACGGCCGGGCGGACCTCCCGCTCGGCGTGGTTGTTGCTCGGCGGCACGCCGTCGGGCTCGATGAAGGTGAGCAGTTGGTCGCCGTACGCGTCCAACCGCCTGGCGAGGCGGCGGGCGTGGGGGTTCGTCCACCCGGCACTCCGCAACGTCCCCCGCGTCATGAGTCCCCGCGAGAAAACACGGCCGATCACGATTCCACCACCCACGATACAAACTGCACTTTCCGCAACAACCTTGAAGCCTGAGCCCCGGGGCCGTGTGTTGGCCTCGACGAATTGCCGGTCCGTCCGGGACGATGGGTGGTGTTACGACATCCGCCATCCCGGACGGAGCCGGCCGTGGCAGTATCGCGTATTCCCCTCCCCGTCGTCCAGTGGCTGCGGGAGTTTTCAACGGTCCTCGATAAGCGGTCGGCCGTCCGCCTGGCCACGCTCTGGGTCGGGGTGGTGCTGGCCCGGGGCCGTCGGACCGTCACCCGGTGGATCCGCGCCGCCGGGCTGAGCGGTCAGTACCGGTGCTGTTACGCCACGGTCGCGGCGGCGGGGAAGCGGGCGGACCGGATCGCCGCCCGACTGGCCCACGCGGCGGTGAAGCCGTTGGTCGCCGGCGAGCCGCGGCTGCGGCTGGCGCTCGACGACACGCCGACGCGGCGGTACGGCCCGCACGTGCAGGGGGCGGGCCTGCACCACAACCCGACGCCGGGGCCGGCGGGGAGCCCGTTCGTCTACGGCCACGTCTGGGTGGTGCTGGCGGTGCTCGCCCGGCACGCGGGGTGGGGCACGATCGCCCTGCCGCTGTTGGCCCGACTGTACGTGCGTCGGAAGGACCTCCCGAGCATCGCCCCGAAGCACCGGCCGACGTTCCGGACCAAGCTCGAACTGGCCGTCGAGTTGCTGACCTGGGCGAAAACCCGGCTGGATTCCTGGGGGCAATCGCTGTGGGTCGTCGCCGACGGGGCCTACGCCAAGGCCCCGTTCCTCAAGCCGGCGATGACGCTCGGGTTCACCGTGGTCAGCCGGCTCCGCAAGGACGCGGCCCTGTTCGACCCGCCGCCGCCGCGGCGGAACGGACAACGCGGCCGGCCGCGGACGTACGGCCGCCGTCTCGCCCTGGCCCGCCGCGCGACGCACCGCCACGGCTGGCAGACCGGCACGTTCGACCTCTACGGAAAGCCGACGACGAAAACCTACAAGACGTTCCTCGCCACCTGGCCGCCGGTCGGAGGTGTGATCCGCGTCGTGGTCGTGAAGGAACCGCACGGCTGGGTCGCCTTCTTCGCCACCGATCCCGCCGCCACGGTCGCCGACATCCTCGAAGCCGTCGCCGACCGGTTCAGTCTGGAGATCGCCTTCCGCGACCTGAAGGAGGTCGTCGGGGCCGGCCAGCAGCAGACCCGGTTCCACTTCGCCAACGTCGGGTCGTTCCACCTGTGCGTCTGGACGTTCACCCTGACCGAGGCGTGGGCATGGGGACGCGGGGAGGGTGCACTGGTGGACCGGCGGTCGTCGCCGTGGGACACGGAGCCGCGACGGCCGAGTCACGCGGACAAGCGGAACGCCTTACGCCGGGAATTGTTGCGGGAGGAATTATCGGCCGTATTGGCCGCGTCGCCGACCGCGAAGAAAATCCACGCCGCGACGGAACGACTGCTCCAACTGGCCGCATGAGTGTTAGGTTGTTGCAGAAAGTACAGATTCTCTTTTCAACGATGTCTAAGACGAGGGTCGTTTTCTGCCCACTTTGCGACCGACACCAGTCTCATTGGATCAAGAGAGCAGCTTGGTTGTGGGGTCTCATCGGAGTCTGGATTCTCGGACTTGTCGCCCTGACGGTGATCGCGACGGAAATAAAGGGGACCGACCACAACGTCGCGTTCGCAATCGGCGGAATCTGGTATACGTTCATCATCTTCGTATTGCTCGGTGTCATTTTTTTCGCCCGTGGGGTACGGCCCTACATGATCACGGATCGAGAAATCAATCTCATTGGCCTGAATGGAACTTTCGTCAAAAGAGCAGAGCTTGAACTCGGTTTAAAGCCGGAGATCAAAAACAGAGAGCCGAATTTGCCGCCGAAACAGGGCGTAGACTGAAATCGGCTGTTGATATGCCAGCCGCCTCTCGGCCGCACGAAGGGGCTAAGATTCTGGGTTCGTTGTTGGCGAGACGCTCTCGTAGTTCCCCGATTCCGGAACAACCTTCAGGAAACAAAACTCTCACCGAAATGCCGTTGACGGCCCGGATTTCC
>DASXPC010000180.1:0-15260 GCA_036493815.1 Fimbriiglobus sp.
GCCCCGGCCTTTTGCGGCGTTGACCCGCGAGTGGCCACGACCACGCACCAGGCGCACGGCCGCCGATGGTCGCAGGCCGTAACGAGTTCGGCCAGAAGTTCGGTCACGATGTCACCCCGGCAACCCGTTCGGCACCATCGGCATGGAGCGGATGCGAATGCCGGTTGCCTGGAAGATCGCATTCCCCACCGCCGGGGCGATGCCGACGATCGGCGTCTCCCCGGCCCCGGCACTGGGAATATCCTTGCGGTCCAACAGGACCGTCTCCAGAAGTGGCGCGTCTTTGAACCGCGGCACCCGATAGCCGGTCAGGTCGGCGTTCAGGATTTTCCCGTCGGCGAATTCGACCTGCTCGAACAGCGCCCCGCCCAGTCCCTGAATCGTGGCACCTTCGACCTGATTCTTCAGATGGTCGGGGTTGAGAATGGCACCGCACTCGAACGCGGTGACGGCGCGGACGACGCGGACGTCGTTCGCCACTTTGTCGATTTCGACCTCGGCGCAGGTCGCCACATAACTCCCCTTTTCGGTGCCGAGGGCGAGGCCAACGCCTCGGCCCGGTGCGGGTTTAGTGCCCCAGCCGAATTGCTTCGTGGCCGCTTCGAGCACGGCTCGAAGTCGGTCGTTCTTCAGGTTCTTGAGTCGGAACGGGAGCGGGTTCATCCCCACGGCATGGGCGAGGTCGTCCATCGTGGATTCGCGGGCGAAATGGTTGGCGGTGGCGGCAAGGCCGCGGTACGACCCCTGTCGCAGCGGCGAATCGGTGCCGTGGAACGCCGTGATCGCGTTCGATATGGCATAGGGCGTTTGGATGGCGGACCCGCCGGAGTTGTAGTTGTGGAAATCCCAGGCCGTCAGCGTGCCGTCGGCCTTCACCCCGGCGGTGACATCGATCACGCCGGCCGGTCGGAAATACGCCCAGGTGAATTCCTCCTCGCGGGTCCAAACCACCTTGACCGGCTTACCGACTACTTTCGACAGGCGGGCCGCTTCGTTCGCCGCCTCGCACTGGTGCTTACCGCCGTACCCCGAGCCCATGTCCGGCACAATGACACGGACGTTTTCGGCGGGTACTCCGGCGGCATTGGCCACGTCCCCGCGGACGCGAAACGGGGCCTGAGTCCCAGTCCAGACGGTGAGCTTGTTCCCTTCCCACTCCGCGACCGCCGCACGGGGCTCGAGCGGGAAGTGGGCGATGTAAGCGATGGTAAACGACCCTTTTACCGTCTTGTCGGCCCTTTTCAGGGCGGCCTCCACCGCCGCCGGGTTAGCGGGTGCCCCACCCCGGCCGCCCCGTCCCCCGCGACCGCCGCGGCCGCCACCGCCCTGTCCGGCTTTTTCTTTCAGGTGTTTAAACAGGTCCTTCCCGGAAATCTGCGGAACCGTCTGCCACTCGGCTTTGATGGCGTTCACCGCCGCGTCCGCGGCGAACGCCGTCGGGGCAACCACGCCGATGAAGTCGCCACTGTGGACGACTCTCACGCCGGGCATCGCCTCGGCATCCTTGGTATTTACCGAAACGAGTTTCGCTCCGTACGACGGCGGTCGGAGCATTTTGCCGAACACCATTCCGGGTCGGCGGACATCCGATGCGTATTCGTGCTTGCCGGTCACGTACAACCGCCCGTCAACCTTCGGCACCGACGTGCCGGCCACGGTCCACTTGCCCGCGGGTTTGGTGGGGGGGTTGTTCGCTACCACTTTCATGAGCTTTTTGCCCGCGGTCAATTTGCCGTATTCGAACGAGACTCCGTTCGGACCGGTCACCTTTCCGTCCGCGACGGCAAGTTTTGTGCGGTCGAGTTTGCCCACTTCGGCGGCGAGGTCCAACAGCACTTCCCGTGTGGCGGCCGCGTTACGCCGAAGCATGCGGGCCATTTGCGGCGTCGTCTGGCTGCCGAAAGTTCCGTTGTCGTAAGGCACCTTCGCCGTGTCCGCCATAATCATCTGAATCTTCGACAACGGAACCGAAAGTTCTTCCGCGACCACTTGCGTTAGCGACGTGCGGATATTCTGGCCGATCTCGACTTTGCCGGTGTACGCAGTGACGACCCCGTCTTCACCAATGTGAATCCAGGCCCCGATTTCCTGCGTCCCCCCACGTCCCCCTCGACCGCCGCCCCGGTCTCCCGGGGGTTGGGCGGACGTGTCCTTCACCAACAGGGCGACGATTACACCGGTGCCGACGAGCTGGAAAAAATCCCTTCGCGACGTTTCCCACTTCGGAGTCGATTCGAAGAATTCGTACCGTTCCGGTTCGATGGTGGCGAGTTCGAGGTCGTCGTTCACCGGGCACCCCCTTTCATTGCTCCGGCCGCCTTTTCGACGGCAAGAACAATCCGGTTGTACGTCCCGCACCGGCAGACGTTCCCGTTCATTCCCTTCACGATCTCGTCCCGCGACGGGTGCGGTTTCTCTTCCAGTAAGCCGACGGCCGACATGATCATTCCCGACGTGCAGTACGCGCACTGCATCGCACACGTTTCCAGGAACGCCTCCTGGACGGGGTGGAGTTTGTCGCCGGTGGCGAGGCCTTCGATGGTCCGAACGGGTTTGGTGCCGACCGTACTCATGCGGGTGATGCACGACCGCACCCGCTGGCCGCCCACGATGACGGTGCACGCGCCGCAGTTCCCCTCCCCGCAGCCGTATTTGGCCCCGCAAAGGCCGAGGTCGTCCCGAAGAACGCTGAGAAGGCTTCGGTCTCCGTCGGCGTCGACGGCCTTGCGGTCGCCGTTGACGTGAAGCGATTGAACGGTTGGCATAGCCCACCCCCCGTTTGGCGAAATGCGGATGCACCCAGCCTAACAATTCGGGCCGGGGTCCGGGAATGAAAAGCCGATGAGTAAGGTCACTCCTGCAGTTCCAGCGTCACCGCCATCACGATCGGGGCCGTCGAATCCGGACCCTTCACGAATTCGATCGACTCGATCTTATCCGCGGTCTTCGGCACGACCTTCAAATACCGAAGCTGCTTGCCGCGGAGATTGAACGCGAACTTCGATCCCGGAACGTCGTTCCGGCTGATGTAGTCCGCGATTTCGACGCCGTTTTTCAGCGGGTGGTCTTCGGTCTTGCCGTCGGCGTAGTGGAGGCGGACGATCATGGAGATCGATCCCTTCTCTCCGTAGGGAGAGCCCCACCCGGCCACGCCGCCGAGAATGTGAATGGCCTTCGTCGGGGTCCCGCACGGCAGCGACACCGATTTCGGCATTTTTGGCGGCGTTACGCCCTGAGGGCCGTACAGCAGGACGACATTTGCAGTCGAAGTTCCCCTTGGATCGGTCAAGGTGAACGGCACGCCTTCGAACGTCTTCGGCTTCCAGTCCGCGAAGACCAGCGTCTCGGCCCTGCTTGACTCGGCGTTAAACATACCCTTCGTGCTAACGACCGTCGCCACCTTATCCAGCGACAGCGGCAAGTACTTCCCCTTCTGCGTCAGGTATTCCAGTAGATTCACCATGTCATTTTTGGGCACCTGCTTTTCAAACCCGTCCGGCATCAACGACTTCTGCGAGCCAACCAACTCGTCGATGTTGTCCCGCAGCACGGTTTGCTTCTTCCCCTCAGTGTCGATCATCTCGACCGCGGTGCGCGATTCCCCCCCGAGCATGCCTTGCAGGACTTTGCCGTCCTTGCACGTGACCTTGTACAGCCGGAAATTCCCTTCGACGCTACGGGACGGGTCGAGGATGTGGACGAGCAACTCCTCTTTGGGATGCACCGCCATGCCGGTGAGGTCGGGGCCGATGGCCGTTCCCTCGCCGTTCAGCAGGTGGCACTTGGAACACTGGTTCTTGAAAATCACCTTGCCCAGCTTTGGGTCTCCCTTGACCCGGGCGATCGTGAGATAGTCGTCGATGACCTTTTGCCGGTCGGGGCTGGGGAGGGCGCCGCCGCGGCGCAGCAGTGCCAGCGCGTCGCGGCGGAGGTTGGGATCGGTATGGTTGGCGAGGGCCTGCCTCTGGTCGAGGGCGAGTTCCGTAATCTGGAATTTGCCTGCGTTCGCGGCGGCGACCAGAGCCCGCGTCCAAGGCGTTCGGGAGAGCAACACAACGAATCCCGCGGATCGTGCAGCCGGGGTCAGCCCGGACAAACGATCGACGATGAGCCGGCCCGTTTCCGGCCGTTCGCTGGCTTGTAGCGTGCGAAGCAGACCGGTGGAAAGTTCCGGTGCGGCCTGGGGCGTCACCTGGTCGAGAAGCGTGACAACGACGTCCGGATCGTTCGGAGCGAACCCGAGCCATTCGGCCGCGGCAGCGATTCGATCCTGCGAATTCAACTGGCCGTTCGTCACCTTCGCTTTCAATGCCTTGACGATCTCGGCACCGGCAGTGGTAAACTGCTTGCTTCCCCATCCAATCGCCAGGCGAACCAGAACGCCCCGGCGTTCGGGGCTGAGGCGGGTTGAAAGTGTCGCCAGTGCGTTTTCGGACTTGGCGTCAAGGGTCGGTGGTTTGTTGGTCGGCCAGCCTTTGGCCAGGCCCCGTACGATGGCATCGGCCGCCGCGGGTTCGGCTTTGGCCAAAGCGACGAGAACGCCGCCGACCGTATCGGCCGGCCCGCCACGGGCGTAATGCTCGGCCACGATGCCCGCCACGGTGAGGAGGTTTCTGGGCGGTGCGTTCGTCGCGGCGACTTTCTTCAGAAATCCGATGCTGCTCCCCGCCGCCGCGGCCGTCGCCGCGTCCGGGATCCACTTGTCGTCCGCGTTTTGCGCTCGGGTGAGCATGTCTGCCGCGGCCGCACCGGACTTCTCGCTCGGCGGCTGGTCGGCCAGGGCCAGGAGCGTCATCAGGCGCACTTGCGGGTCGGTGTCTTCGGTCAGGCCCGCGGCCAGAATCACATCGACCGACGCCAGACTTCGCGGCAACACCTGAACCGCGTTCCTCCGTACCCCTGCGGACGGGTGCTTGAGAGCGGCAACGGCCGCGGCCGTCGCGTCGGCGTGCGTCCCGTCCAGGGCCCCGAGGCCGTGCAGGGTCCACAACGCGTGGATCGCGCCGACGTTCAGCCCGATCGGGTCCACCGAGGTGTTTTTGACGAGGGCGATGAGGGCCGGGACGACGTCGGTCTCGCCGCGTTCGACTAGCAGCCGCTGGGCGTGCCGACGCCAGAATAGGTTGTCGTTCGTCAGGGCAGCGACGAGTTGTTGCGGCGTGGCCAAAGCGAGCGTCGTCAACGTCGGTTTCTTCTCCCCGTCGTACACAATCCGGTAAATCCGACCATGGGTCTTGTCTCGCAAGTCGTTTTCGTACGCCGCCCCCTTCCCCGTGCGGAACCCCCGGGGCGTCGGGTTGTGCTGGACGATGAAGTTGTACCAGTCGATCGTCCAGACGTTGCCGTCGGGGCCGACCTCGGACATGATCGGCGCAGTCCATTCGTCGTCGCTGGCGACCAGGTTAAATGGGTTCGACGAGCGGAAGTTGCTGCCCTCCTGGCGGATAACGAACGTCGCCACCAGGTGGCCGGTCGGTTCGTTCACGAACGCGGTCCGGTTCCAATACTGCTGCGGGTATTCGCGGGCGGTGTAGAGGGCGTGGCCGGCCGCGGCAGTGAACCCGCCGTGGTAGTCCACCTGCCGGACGTGCTCGGTGATCGGAAGGAATCGGTTCGAGTCCGCGATCCCCCGAAGCGTTAACTGCGGCGCCCACCCCCTCACCGCTTCGTAGTACCGGTTCGGGATCGGCATGTACTCGCTCGGGTTCCCGTTCGCGGTCGAGCCGAAGACGATCCCCTCTTCGCTCATCCCGAAGCCCCAGGTGTTGTTGTTGGTCGACCGGAGGAACTCGAGTTTGGACGCGTCCGGCTTGAACCGGTAGAAGCCCTGGCGGAACCGGTGGGTTTCACCGCCCACGGTCAGGCGGGAGTCGTTGTACCCCTGCATGCCGTAGATCCAGTTGTCGAGGCCGTAGTTCATGTTGCTGGGGCCGCCGTGGGTGTCGTTCTCGGCCCAGGTGCCGAACAGGACTTTTCGCTCGTCGGCCTTCCCGTCGCCGTCCTTGTCCGTGAATAGGACGGTCTGTTTGGCGTCGTACGCAATCACGCCGCCTTTGTAAAACATCAGACTGGTCGGAATGCTCAGCCCCTCGGCGAAGACCGTGACCTTGTCGCAGCGGCCGGTGCCCTTGGTGTCCTCGCACACGACGATCTTGTCCCGCCCTTTGGTCGGCTGGTGCAGGTCGTTCGGGTAGTCCATCGTGAGGCAACACCAGAGACGGCCTTTCTCGTCCCACGTCATGCAGATGGGCTTGCCGCCCAGTTCCTTCTCGGTGACGAACACCTCGGCATGGAATCCCTTAGGAAGGACGAGGTGCTTGATCGACTCCTCGGCCGGCAGGGGCTTCTGCATCATCGTCATCGGCTGGTTCTGAACCCCCCACCGCGTGCTTTTCGGGTAGTTCGGGATCTTAGGCCCCACGTCCACGTACTCGAACGGAGCCACGTCCGTCCGCTTCGGATTCATCTCCGGAACGGGGAACGGCTTCGTAAAAGGCGAGACGGGCTCGATCGCGTACTTCTCGACCGTCGTCGGGTCCTGCCCGACGCTCCACCGCAGGCCCCGCTCCAACAGTTCCCGGAAACCGGGGTTACTCCAGGTCCGCTGGTCGTGACCCCACGCGGTGTAGAACACCCGCCCCTTGCCCTGCGTCCGCACCCAGGTCCAGGGTTCCTTGACCGAATCTTCGATGCGGTATTCGAGAACGGTCCGGTCCTTCTCGTTGTGCTTGGTGTGGACGTACGTCTCGTCCCAGCTCTCGAACCCCTCATACCCTTTCATAATCGGATGGTCTTTGGCCTTTTCGGCCGGCGTCACGCGGAAAGTGCCGGTCTTGTGGCTCTTGAACTGCGCCCCGACCAGGGCGGTGTATTTCGGCGAGTTGAGGAAACAGTAGCTCGCACAGTGAATCGGGCAGAACCCCTTCCCACTTTCGACGAAGTCGAGCAGGGCTTTTTCCTCGTCCGGGCTGATGCGGGTGATGTTGGAATAGATCATAAGCGCGTCGTACCCGGCCAGGTTTTTCTCGTTGAGGTCGGCGACGTTCGTGGTGTAGGTGAAGGTGATGCCCCGTTTGGCGAACGGGGCTTCGATCTGTTTGAGCCGGTCGGCCGGGCGGTGCCCCGCCGGGCGGTCGCCGAGGAAGAGGACTTTGATCGGCATGTGATCCGCGGCCGGTGCGGGCGGAACCAGAAGGAAGGTACAAACGAACGCGCTCAGTCGAATCATGGGAGGCCCCGGTTGCGGAACGGAGTCGAGCCGGTGGGATGACCGTTAACGTACTCGCCTAGCCGCCGCGTCGCAATCGTCTATCGGCAATTCTCACCCGTCCAAATTTCCGTCACTGCTAAGCTCGCACCGGCCCCGCCGGCACGGGTAGGATTATTCTTCCAGCACCCGGGGGGAGTGGTCGCTGGAACCATTTCCCGAGTCTGGAACCATCCCATAACCACTTGCGGTGCATCATGATCGGAACAATTCCCAGTCCCCTGCCCATGAGCGACGTCGGGCTTCCCGCCGCTGGAACCAAAACGGGATGGGTCTGGAACGGCTACCTCGCCCGGCGGAGTTCGACGCTGTTGACGAGCCACTGGAAATGCGGGAAGACGACGCTATTGGCCGGGCTGTTGCGGGCGCTGGGTTCGGGCTCGTCGTTTCTGGGCCGGGAGTGTCGGCAGGCGACGGCCCTAATCGTTTCGGAGGAATCAAAGGAACTCTGGGCGGAGCGGCTGACCCGCATTCCGGTGGGCGGCCATGCCGAGTTATTGTCGCGCCCGTTCCGCACCCGGCCGACGCCGGACGAATGGCAATCGCTGCTCGGTCGGGCCGCGGACCGCGCCGCCGCCGGCACGCTCGATCTGCTGGCCATCGACCCGCTCGCCTCGTTCCTGCCGAACCGCGGCGAGAACGGGGGCCATGCTCGACGCCCTGCTCCCCCTGCAACGGGTGACCGACGCCGGGGCGGCCGTACTGCTATTGCACCACCCGAAAAAGGAGAAGGCCGAGGAGGGGAGCACGGCCCGGGGCAGCGGGGCCCTGACTGGATTCGTGGACGTGGTGCTCGAGCTGACGCGGTTCGGTCGGCTGCGTTCGGACAACTGTCGCCGCCGGCTGGTCGGGTTTTCGCGGTACGCCGAAACGCCCCGGACGCTGGTCTACAGTTGGGCCCCGGACGCCGGGACGTTCGAGCCGGTTACCGATCTTATCAACCTGCAATTCCAGGAGAACTGGGAGCAGGTGGAGGCGATTCTGAAGTCGCGGAAGGCGGCGGCTACTCACCGCGAACTGCTGGACGACTGGCCGATCGACCAGCCCCCGCCGGCCCCGGCCACGCTCTACGCCTGGTTGAACCAGGCCACGGCCGCCAAACTCGTCCGCCGTGCCGGGCAAGGCATCAAAACCGACCCGTTCCGCTTCCGCCTGCCGAACGAGGACGACAAATACTACGACCGCGGCCAACTCCCGCCGCTTCGATTTGACAGGTGGTGAGCGGAATGCCGCATGATATTTTCACCCGAAACCGGTTGATCGCGTCATTTTACAGGGGAGAATGGGCGGGTTTGATCCGATCGAACCCACCGGGTCGTCCCATGTACCGCTACGGCATTGTGATACTGGCGTCGATAGCTCTCGCCGGCTCGCCCGTCCTCGCGCGGGACGACAAGCCCAAGCCCAAGCTGCCGATCGGCAAGGACACGACGGTCGTCGATGGGCCGCTGGATAAGGAGGGGTACATCGACTATGAGGCGGCACTGAATGAACGACTCGGCAAAGGCATTTCGCCGGAGACGAATGCGAACGTGCTGATCTGGAAGGCCCTCGGTCCCCGACCGGAGGGTCAGGGGATGCCCAAAGAATATTTCCGATTGCTCGGCATCGAAGAACCGCCGGCGAAGGGGGACTATATGCTCTCGATGGGCCGGTATATCCAGGACTACCTCCATCAGGAAGCGTCTGATGATTCCCCTTTTTACGAGCAGCAAAGCAAGGCCTGCCATCAACCGTGGGCGTCGAGCGAACTGCCGCAGTTTCATGCGTGGCTCGTCCTGAACGAGAAGCCGTTGGCGGTGGTGGTCGAGGCGAGTAAGCGGACCGGTTATTTCAACCCATTGACGCCGGATCGTAACGATCGGGGACGGGAGAGCCTCTTGGCCGCGAACCTCCCTTGTTTGGGGCGGTGCCGCGAAATCGTTGCTGCCCTTTCCGCACGGGCTCTTTTGAAAACGCACGAAGGACAATACGACGCCGCGTGGCAAGACCTGCTTGCGGCCCATCGACTGGCTCGACTCATCGGGCGGGGGGGAACCCTGATCGAGGCCCTCGTTTGCATGGCGAGTGATCAAAACGTCGGGCTTGCCGATTTGGCTTATCTCGAACGGGCGAATCTCACGGCCCAGCAAATTCGGGATCGGCTTGCCGATCTCCGAAAGCTTCCTCCTCTACCGGCGGTCGCGGACAAAGTGGACTTGGGCGAACGATTCGTCTTTCTCGACAATTTGCAACTCGTCCGCCGGTTCGGCCTGGGCGCATTGAATTCCATTTCCGGGGGGAAAATGCCCAAGAAGCCCGATGCCGAGGAAGAAAAGGCCTTGGCCGCGATCGATTGGGAGCCGGCCCTTCGAGAAAGCAACAAGTGGTACGACCGAATGGTGTCGGACCTTCGTGCACCGACTCGGTCCGAACGCACGAGACGTCACGATTCCTTGCGGAATGATCTGATAAAGCTCAAAAATGACGTTCAGAAATCGGGTCTGGCGGGATTCTTCTCCCAACCTTCCGGGAAGCCGAACAAGGTCGTGGGGAAAGCGATCGGCGAAGTGATGATCAGTTTAATGATGCCGGCCGCCGGGAAGGTCAGTGAAGCCGCCGATCGAACCGAACAAGCCCAACGCAACCGCCACCTCGCCTTCGCCCTCCAAGCTTTCAAGAAGGACACCGGCAAGTTCCCTGCCAAGCTCGACGAGCTTGCCCCGAAATATCTGCCGTCCGTCCCCGACGACCTCTTCTCGGGCAAGCCGCTCATTTACAAACCCGACGAGAAAGGCTACCTGCTCTACAGCGTCGGGACGAACGGGAAAGATGACGGCGGCCGGTGGTACGATGACGACCCGCCGGGAGACGACCCGCGCGTGCGGATGCCGCTGCCGGAGTGGAAGCCGAAGAAGTAGCGAATCGGGCAGGATGAGTGAGTTCATAGAGTCGCCGAGGATTCCGGACCACAACGGTTTGCGTCGGGCCGCCACGGAGGGCGGCCCCTACGGGGTTATCGGCCCGCAGCGGAGTGCGTCGGGCCGCTACGGAGGGCGGCCCCTACGAGGCCGAACAAAAGCATCTTGAAACACCCGTCCAGTATTAGTATACTTCCGTTGTGAACAACAACCGTCCATTGCCGCACGGCCGGGGGTCGGGCCTGGCGCCGCCGAACCGGTTCGGGCTGCCCGTGATCGAACTCGACGGCGATTTCCTCGACGCAGACCCTGACGCGGTCGCGGCAATCGAACGGCCGAAGACGCAATACCTCCGCGACGATTCGAAATCCGTCGTGACGGAGAACGACAGCCCGGATGTGTGGTTCCGATACAGTCTGAACCCGTACCGGGGGTGTCTGCACGGGTGTGCGTACTGTTTCGCCCGGCCGTCGCACGAATTCCTGGGATACAACGCGGGCATCGAGTTCGAGACGAAAATCCTGGTGAAGCCGGGGGCGGCCGAGTTGTTTCGGACGTTTCTGGCCAGGGACGGATGGGTGCCGGAGGCGATTGCGTTATCCGGCGTGACCGACCCTTATCAGCCGGTCGAGCGGCGGCTGGGGATAACCCGGCAGTGCCTGGAAGTGGCCGCGGAGGCGAATCAGCCGGTCGGGATCGTGACGAAGAACGCACTGGTCGAGCGGGACCTCGATGTGCTCGGGCCGATGGCGGCCCGGGGCCTCGTACACGCGGTCCTGAGCGTGACAACGCTCGACGCGGAACTGGCCCGGTCGATGGAACCGCGGACGAGTTCGCCGGCGGCCCGGTTGCGGGCGATCGCATCGCTGACGGCGGCGGGAGTGCCGGTGCGGGTGCTGGTGGCCCCGATCGTGCCGGGGCTGAACGATTCGGAGATCCCGGCGATATTGGCGGCGGTGAAGGCGGCCGGGGCGGTCGCCGCCAGTTACATTCTGTTGCGACTGCCGTGGGCCGTCGCCCCGGTGTTCCTCGACTGGCTGGACCGGCGAGACCCCGCGATACGGCAGCGGGTCGAGGGGCGCATTCGCGCGGCCCGGGGCGGGAAACTCTACCAGTCCGGGTTCGGCACGCGGATGCGGGGGACCGGTAAATTGGCCGAGCAGATCGAAGAGCTCTTCGGCCTTTTCGCCCGGAAACACTGGCTGGACGGCAAACTGCCGTCGTACGACTTCACCAAATTCCGGCCCCCAAAAACCCGAAACACCCAGGGCCGGTTGTTCTGACGAAAAGTGATGGGAAAAGCCGCCTGAGAGATTCGAACTCTCGACCCCCGCTTTACGAAAGCGGTGCTCTACCGCTGAGCTAAGGCGGCAATGCCTAGAAAACCTAGACTATTATTCCTTTTCCAGAATTTTACCTCTTGACCGGTAAAACCGCCGGCAATCCCGAGAGGCGACCGGCCACGTGACGAAACCCCGCCCAGACCGACAAATGTCGGGCCGTTGTGGTTCCATCCTCGCGGCGGCTGGGCCAAGACATTTCGCCAAAAGGTTTACTACTTCGGCCACGACCACACCGCGGCGATGAAGGAATACTATCGGGTTGAGGCCGACCTGCAAGCCGGCCGGGCGCCGCGACCCGACCGCCGAACTGACCGTCGCCGAGCTTGTGAACAAGTTCCTGACCGCCTGCCGGGCCGATGTGATGGCGGGGGAGCTATCGGCCCGCCAGTGGTACGAGTACCACCGGACGTGCGAAACCCTGATCGAGGTCTTCGGCCGGACCCGGACCGTGACGGACCTCAAACCTGCGGACTTCGGCCGCCTACGGTCGTCGGCTTCGGAGCGACTCGGCGTGTTCGCCCTGGCCAAGCACGTCCAGATGGTCCGGACCGTTTTCAAGTTCGCGTACGACAACGCCATGATAGCGGCCCCGATCAGGTCAGTGTCAGCCGGCGAGGGTTTCGGCTAGCCGCTCGTAGTCGCGGGCGAGGCGGTGGAAACAGCCGAGCCAGCCAAAGCTCCGCTCGACCACCCACCGCCGGGGCAACAGCACGAACCCCCGCTTCGCTTCGGTGTGCTTCACCACCTCCAGCCGGATGGCTTCGCCCGGTCCGCGGTGTCCTCGCCGGTATACCCCTGGTCGACTAACGCCACCTCGACCGTCCGTCCCGTCACCGCCTGCGCCTGCTTCGCTAGGTCCGCCACCTCTGCCCGTTCCTGCTCGTTTGCCGCCGTCAATGTCACCGCCAGCAGGTCGATCGCCCGCAGGTCGTGGGTGATCGTCTCGAACACCCCGGCCGCCACCCACCGCCGCGCCTGCTGGTACACCGCCGCCTACGGCGGAAAATCGTGCGGCAAAAATCGCCACGGGTCGAACTCCGCCTGGGCGATTCTGACGGCTCGGCGAAGTCGTCGGGCAGTTTCGGGTTGATGACCTCGTGTCCGTGGTCTTTCAGGTAGGTCGGCTTGACGCCGCCTGGAACCGAATGCCAGCCGTGGAGGAAGAGAATCTTCAAGAGGCACTTGGCTCGTTCGCCTTGAGGCAGTTGGGACAGTACCACGGTGCCGGGGTGAACACGGGCCTCGGGCTACGCTTGCGACACTTGGCACAAAGGCAGCGTTTGCCCCGAGGAGCCGTCTTGGGGCGAGTTCGTTTGCCGGAAGTGTCTCTCCTCTCGCCCATCTGTATCTCCATCCCATGACGTGCCCACGGCTTTTTTACTCACGGCGGGTACAACAAGCCGAACCGCACCCGCACGGAGCGAACATCTCCCGGCTTATGGTGTCCATTCACCGAGATCGATCAGCAGGTAGTGAGGCCGGAGTGTTCCAGTCGGGAAGCACGCCGTTGCATCGGCCGTCGTATTGAGAATCCCATGCTGTTGTCGATCACCACGACCCACCGCCCGGCCAGCGACCTGGGCTACCTGCTCCACAAACACCCGGACAAGTTTCAGTCGTTCGACCTGAGCTTCGGTCAGGCCCACGCCTACTACCCCGAAGTCGGCGAGGATCGCTGTACCGCCTGCCTTCTCCTTGACGTGGACGCCGTGGGGCTGGTCCGGGGCCGCAACCCCGACCAGGACTTCCTGCTCGCTCAGTACGTCAACGACCGCCCCTACGTCGCCTCGTCTTTTCTGAGTGTTGCCATCGCCCAGGTGCTCGGGTCGGCTTTGCAAGGCCGGTGCAAGGATCGCACCGAATTGGTCACGACACCGATGCCACTCGAAGCGAGGCTCGACGTGTTGCCGGTGCGGGGCGGCGAGGCGTTCCTGCGGGCAGTGTTCGAGCCGCTGGGGTACGAGGTCGAAGCGGCCCGTCATCCGCTCGACGAGCGGTTCCCGGAGTGGGGCGTGAGTCCCTACTTCTCGGTCATAATCCGGCAGGCGATCCCTCTGTCGGAGTTACTCACCCACCTATACGTCCTGGTCCCGGTGTTCGACGCCAGAAAGCACTACTACGTCGGCCATGACGAAATGGAGAAGTTGCTGGCGAAGGGCGAGGGGTGGTTGGCTCGGCATCCGGCGAAGGACGAGATCGCCCGCCGCTATCTGGGCAACCGGGCGAGCCTCTATCGCATGGCCCTTAGTCGCCTCGTCCATGAAGAAGAGCCGGGCGAGGAGGATGACGAACCGCCCGAGAAGGAAGGGGTCGAGGAGCGGCTGGAAAAGCCGATCAGCCTGAACGACCAGCGGCTCGGGGCGGTCGTGGCAGCATTGCGGGGGAGTGGGGCCAAGCGGGTCCTCGACCTGGGGTGCGGGGAGGGCAAGCTGATCCGGGAGCTGCTCAAGGACCGGCAGTTCGAGGACATCCTGGGCCTGGACGTGTCCGTCCGCACCCTCGAAATCGCCGCCCGCCGCCTGAAGCTGGAGCGGCTGCCCGACACCCAGGCGAAGCGGGTCAATTTGATGCACGGGTCGCTCATGTACAGGGACAAGAGGCTCGACGGCTTCGACGCCGCCTCCGTCGTTGAGGTTGTTGAACACCTGGACCCGCCCCGGCTGCGGGCATTCGAGCGGGTAGTGTTCGAGTTCGCCCGGCCCAGAACGGTCGTGCTAACAACTCCGAACCGTGAGTTCAACGTGACATGGGAGACGCTGCCCGCCGGGAAGTTCCGCCACCCCGACCACCGCTTCGAGTGGACACGAGACGAGTTTCGGACGTGGGCGGCGGGTGTGGCGGGCCGGTTCGGGTACGAGGTCCGGTTCCTCCCGGTCGGACCGGAACACCCGGAGTACGGACCGCCGACGCAGATGGGGGTGTTTCACAATGTCTAAGGACTGGAAAACAGAAGTGGAGAAAATGGTTCTAGAGGCCATGAACGATCCCCGTTCGACACACGAACTGATCTCGCTGGCTCTGAGTGAACTTGATGAGGACGCTGCTTGGGAACCCGTTACGATCTTACACCGGCGTGGAACTCGGGAGATATTCGACGCCGCACGGTCGCTTGTCCTGAGTTCCTGTGCTGTCGAGCGAACGCTCGGTGCGAACATTCTTGGTCAATTGGGGATTCCGAACCGAAGTTTTTCTCGTGAGTCTGTCGAGCTTCTTCTCGATTTATTTCAATCAGAGTCGGATGAATCTGTACTGGAAGCAACTTGCGTTGCACTGGGACATATTCACGACCCCTTGGCAATTCCTGCTCTGGCTCGGCTGAGCAGCCATCCCAGTGAAAACGTCCGGTACTCCGTTGTTCACGGCTTGATGGGTCATTCGGACGGGTTAGCCATCGCTACGCTGATCGAGCTTTCGGCTGACACTGATGAAGATGTCCGTGACTGGGCGACCTTCGGGCTTGGCTCGCAGGTGAACGACGACACCCCCGCAATCCGTGAGGCCCTGTTCTGCAGGACGACAGACTCGGACAGTGTGGTTCGTGGGGAAGCACTGGTCGGGCTCGCCCGACGACACGATGAGCGAGTGGTCCAACCGCTGATCCGTGAACTCACAAGAGAGGAGCCGACTGACCGCTGGGATCTCCCAATCGAAGCAGCGGAGGAACTCGCCGACCAAAAGCTGCTGCCCACACTAATGCGTTTGAAACTGGCAACAGGCGATGACGATGATCGTTTCGACCAAGCAATTGAA
>DASXPC010000181.1:0-3434 GCA_036493815.1 Fimbriiglobus sp.
CGCCGTACCAAGGCGCGAACGACGTCGAAACGGTGCAGCGGGTGTCAACCGCGGAGCCGGTCCCGCCGGGCCGGTTGCGGCCCGGGGTGGCGCGCGACCTCGAGACGATTTGTCTGACCTGTTTGCACAAGGACCCCTCCCGCCGGTACGCGACCGCGGCGTTACTTTCCGAAGACCTGCGGGCGTACATCGACGGCCGACCTGTTCGGGCCCGTCGGCCCCGGGCGTGGGAGCGGGCCTCGACGTGGGCCCGTCGCCGTCCGGCCGCGACCGCCCTCGTCGCCGTCAGCATCCTCGCCGCGGCCGGCTCGGCCTATGGGCTCTGGCTCATTCGCGACGCATCAGTGACCGCCGATCGACTCCGCCGAGACGTCGATTCTGCGGACGGTCGACGGGCCGAGGCGGAGCAGTTAGCTGTCTTGGGCCGAACGTTGGGATACGCGGACAACATGAAAAAAGGGGCCGACGTCTGGGTGGACCAACGGCTCACGGACCTTCCGGCTCTCCTCGACCAGGCGCGGCCCGAAGCCGGTGCGGAGGACCTCCGCGGCTTCGAGTGGTATTTCCTCCGCCGGTCCGCCGGGCGGTCGAGGCTTCTTCCCGTGCGTTTATCAACGGTTCGCACTCTGGATTTTCTCGTCGACGGACAGTTATGTGTCGCCGGTACCGGCGCAAACGAATTGGACGTATGGGATCCATTAACACGACAAACGAACTCGCACAGGACCGATCCGCTCCTCGCCATGAGCGAAGACGAGGCGACCCCGGGTGGACTTCGAACCCTTTCGGTAACAGGGGGAAAAGAAGGCGGGTTGACGTTCCGCTTGAAGGAACTCAAGAACGAAAAAGTAGTTGCGACCTGGACATGCCCTCATTCTTTTGTTTCTCACGCAACTGTTTCCCGCGACGGACGATTCGTCGCGGTCGCCGTCGCTACCGACAACGCGTCCCCCCAAGAAGTTAGGGTTCGAAATATAAACGACGGTCGAGACGTGGTCGTGCAATCGGTCGAGGACGTCCGCGTGGATTGCCTCTGCTTCTCCCCCGATGCTCAAAGCTTGGCCATTTCCTGTCACCGACCGGGTACGGTTGACTCGGACTTCCGAATCGAAGTGCGAGAGACGGCCACAGGACGGAGACGCTTCCAGCCACTGACTGGAAACACCGAAGTTGTCCGGGCTTTGAACTTTATTCCTGACGGGCGAATATTGACGTCCGGAAGCTGGAATGGGCGAGTGATGGGGTGGGACGCTACGACCGGCAACCGCCTCTTCACCATTCCCGATTTGGGCGGAGAAGCCGCGGCAATCGCATTCACTCCCGACAGTCGAATGATGGGCGTGGCCTCAAGGGGATTCGAAAGAAAGACGACAACGATCTTTCTCATCGAATTGGCGACCGGCCGTCTGCTCACCGAACATCTGACACTCGGGTCGCCCAACCGTCGGGGGCCCGGCCCCGGCGGGGCGGGGAGTCTCTGTTTCAGTCGCGACGGCCGCCGACTCGCCCTCGGTTGCACGGATAGCGTCGTCTGCATCTGGGATTGGACGGCCGATCCGGATTTCGATTCCTTGCCATCGGTAACCCCGCGCGAAGCGTGGTCGGTCGCCTTTTCCCCCGACAGTCAATCGTTGGCGGTGGGGTACGACGACGAGAAGGGAGCGGACAGGGCCGTACTTCAGATCTGGGACGTCCGGACGCGAAGCGTGAAGGCCACGCTGTCGGGCCACCACGGAATGGTTAGTGCGGTGGCCTACTCCCCCGACGGCCGAACGCTGGCCTCGGCGAGCTACGACCGCACGATCAAACTCTGGGACGTCGCGGACGGCCGTGTCCGAACGACGCTGACTGGACATACTGGGGACGTCCGGTGCCTTGCGTTCTCCCCGGACGGGCGGACGATCATTTCGGGTTCCAAAGACCGTAGCGTAAAGGCGTGGAACGTGGCGACAGGGACCGCCATCGCGACCTATTCGGGCAACGAGAATTGGGTGTCATACGTGGCTTACGCGCCGGACGGCAAGAAGTTCGCTATGCCGCGGAACGGCACAGTATGTCTTCACGAATCGTCGACGGGCAAGCCGATTCTTTCGATTACGGACGCCGCCCCCTTGCGGTCATTTACGTTTGCTCCGGACGGTCTAACGTTAGCTGCATCCCGGGAAAAGGGTGGGGTGGGAATATGGGACACAAAGTCGGGGTCTTCCCGCATCAACTTGATAGGACATACCGATGAAGTGTGGGCAACCGCCTACACTCCGGACGGAAAGACTCTGGCCACCGCGGGGAAGGATGGTACCGTCCGGCTCTGGCAGACCACAACGGGACGTGAACTAATCGTCCTGCCAAGTGTACCTTTCAGCATCCATTCGCTCGCCTTCTCACCCGACGGCACCGTCCTGGCTGCCGCCCTTCATGACGGTACCGTGCGGCTTTGGCAGGCCCCTCGGGGAATGGATCAATAAGAGCCACCGGACAAAACTGGGTTTGTGATCTCCGGCCGCTTGACGAAGGATGCTGTCCTTTTTGTGTCGCGTAGCCGTCACGCACCTCCTCGCCGCGACGAACGACGCCACATCGGTCGTCGCCGCGTGGGGCGTGCACGGGACGCACCGCGGCCGGGACGAGGATGTGATCGAACGCTTCCGGCGAGCCGGCGCGCGAATTTCGTGCCTTGATCGCACGAAGGCCGGCCACCCGCGACATCCTCTTTACTCGAAGGGCAACCTGAGATTCGGCCTTTTGCGTTGACACACGACTCTCACCGGTTCATCCTCACTCCGAACTTACCCTTCGGAGTTCTGCCATGAACCGTCGTGATTGGCTTCGACTTTCCGCCGGCGGCACCGGGGCCGCCGCCCTGCCGTTCCTGTTCGTCCGGCCGCTCGCCGGCCAGCAACCCCCAAACCCCGCCGACGGGAAGAAACTTCCGCCGCTCAAGATCACCGACGTCAAAACCATTCTCACCGCCCCGGCGAACATCCGCCTCGCGGTCGTGAAGATCGAGACGAGCGAGCCGGGCCTCTACGGCCTCGGGTGTGCCACGTTCACGCAACGCCTCCGCGTCGTCGAGACGGCCGTCAATAAGTTCCTCAAACCGTTCCTCGTCGGCAAGAACCCGCTCGACATCGAAGACCTCTGGCAGTCGATGTACGTCAGCTCCTACTGGCGGAACTCGGGCGTCCTGAACAACGCGATCTCCGGCGTCGACATGGCCTGCTGGGACATTCTCGGCAAGCGGGCCGGCATGCCCGTCTGGCAACTCCTCGGCGGCAAGGCCCGGCGGGCCGTGGACGTCTACCGGCACGCCAGCGGCAACTCCCCCCAGGCCGTGGAACAGGCTGTCCGCGGGTACATGGAAAAGGGGTACCGGTACGTCCGCGCCCAGATCGGCATCCCCGGCCAGGCGACTTACGGCGGCGGGGGCGGCGGCC
>DASXPC010000182.1:0-14101 GCA_036493815.1 Fimbriiglobus sp.
AGCATCGGCCGGGCGGTCCAGTTTCCATCCGTACACGACCCCGTCCCGCCCGGATGCAAGGATGGTCCCGCCGTTATCCATAAACCGGATCGCGGTGACCGCTCCCCGGTGCCGGGAAAACCGGGCGATTTCTTTCGCCGGGTCCGCGTCGGCTTTTCCGAGGTCGTAGACGATCACGGTCCCGTCCCGGCCGCCGGTGGCGAGGAACCGGCAGCAGGGAGTAAACGCGACCGAAGACACGCCGTCGGCGAATCCGGTGATCTCTTTTACTCGAATGCCGTTTCCAACCTCCCACACCAACACCCGCTTGTCCCATCCGGACGTGGCAATCCACTTCCCATTGGGCGAATAAGCCAAACCATAAACGGGGCCCTGATGCCCTCCCTGATCGAGGGTAATTCGGGGCTTGTCATTTCTCGTTATCGCGTCCCAGAGTAAAACTTTCCCATCCACACCGGCCGAGGCAATGTCCTTCCCGTCCGCCGAAATGGCGACGGCGGTGATCGACGCCCCGTGTGTACAAAGAAACGGTTCCTTTTTCTCATTCATGTCCCAAAGGCCCACTTTGCCGGCCCTGTCGCCGGTCACGAGCATGTTGCTTTTTGGGTAAATTGCCGCGGCCCGGATTGGGGCGCCGCCGAGTGGGTATGTCTTCTTTTCATTATTTTTTGTCAAATCCCAGACAAACACCTCGCTGTCGTCACTAGCGGAAAGAACGTTTTTACCGTCATTGGTAAAGTTCACGGACCATATCGGTCCGCGGTGGCCGACGAGAGTGGACGTGATTCGTTGTTCTTTCAGGTCCCAGAGGCTAGCAATGCCGTCTTCGACGCCGGTGACAATCTGGGTTCCGTCTGGAGAAACGTCAAAGGCGAGGACGCCTCCGGACCTACCGGGGAGACTGAACAGCGGTTTCGGGCCCGGGTTTCGGGCGACCGATCCGGGGTTGCCCACGGCCGCCAAGCCGGCGGCGGTCACGAGTTTATCTTTTTCGACAATACGCTCCGGCCGCGGCCCGAGGAACCATCCCCCGACGCCGCCGATCGCCAGCCCGGCGGCGACGGAACTGCCGAGAATCACCCCGATGGCCGTGCGGGACCGGACCTTTCGCCCGATCACCATCGACAGTGCTTTGGACGGGCCGCAATCCGGCGGACCGCAGTCGGCGGACTTGTCGGCTTCGACGCAGGGAAGGTGCTCCGCGAGCGTCTCGGATACTTCCGCCGCCGTCTGGATCCGCTTGTTCACGTCCTTCGCCAGCAACCCGTCGATCAAATCGGCGAACCAGTCGGGCACCTCGGGGTTTACCTTGTGCAGCGGTTCGTGCCGGTCGTCCGCGATCCGCCGGAGGACCTGGAGCGGCGTCTTCCCGTCGAACGGCGGTTTACCCGCCACCGTTTCGTAAAGCACCGACCCGAGGGCGAACAGGTCTGCCCGGTGGTCGACCTCGTCCCCGCGTGCTTGCTCGGGAGCCATGTAGAGCGGGGTGCCGGCGACGAATCCGGTGCGGGTGAGCTTCAGGTCTTCGGTGGCCCGGGCGAGGCCGAAGTCGGTGAGTCGGGCTTTATCGGTCCCGGCTTCGATCAGGATGTTGCCCGGTTTGATGTCGCGGTGAATCAGGCCGGCGGCGTGGGCGGCGGCAAGCCCCGCCGCGGCCTGGGCCCCGATGCGCACCGACTCGGCCATGCTCAACGGCCCCCGCGCCAGCCGGGCTTCCAGCGATTCCCCCGTGACGAGTTGCATCACCAGGTACGGCAACCCGGACACGTCGTCTTCGTCCACCTGGTGGACGGCGACAATGTTCTCGTGAGTGACCGCCGCCGCCGACCGGGCTTCCCGGCAGAAGCGGGTCCGGGCCGTTTCGTTCCCGGCGAGTTGGGGGTCGAGCAGTTTAACAGCGACTTCGCGTTGCAGGTCGTCGTCGAATGCGTGTAGCACGACGCCCATCCCGCCCCGTCCGATCACCCGGATCACTTCAAAGTGACCGAGCATGCCGAGCCGGCCCGGCGCTTTCGGCGGACGGAGGAAGTCGAGCTTGATCTCTTCGGCCCGCGACGGCTTGACGTCCGTGTCGTCCGAATTCAACGTCATCGTCAAAGCCAGTTCCGCCCCGTTCAGGGCTTCCCAATATGCCGACCCGCTCGGCGGGTCGATCTTGTCCATCCCGCGGCAACATTTCGACAGTTGGACGTCCCCCCCCGTGGCGAGTGCCTCGATCCGATCCTGGCACTGCGGGCACTCGCCGACGTGGCCGGTAACGGCCTCGCCCCCGGTGGAAGAGTCGCCGCTCGCCAAAAGGCTCTTCAGTTCGCCTTCCGTCGGGCAGTCTTTTTTTGAGCAGTAAGTATCAGTCATGTTTGCAAAGTTCCGTGGACCGCGGGCGTCACGCCCGCTCCTTGCCAGGCAACGAATCAAACGACCGTCACCACGCCTCGGCCTCGGCCTCCAGCTTTTGCACTTCATCCCTGAGCCGGGCGAGGACACGACTCTTCGCGACGTATACCGCCCCGGCCGTCATCTTCAACTCCTTTCCGACCTCCCCGGCCCCAATTCCTTCGACTGCCGTCTGCCAAAATGCCTTCCAGGTATTCGTCTGAAATTCCCCCTTCACCCGTTCCATCGCTTTAGCCGAAAGGCGCCGCTGGTACTCGAGTTCCCACGTCGCGTCGGGGTCTTCGCGGTGGTCCGGCACGGCGTCGAGTCGTTCCACCGCGGCCGAGTCGCCGACCCCCTTGGGCTTGTTCTTCCCGGCGGACAGGAAGTTGTAAACCTTGTTCCGCGTCACCGTATACAGCCATCCGCGGAAGGTCCCCCGCGCCGGGTCGTATTCCATCCGGGCCGCATTCCGGGCCACGCTTCGGAGTACCTCCTGCATCAAATCGGCGGCGTCGGCGTCCTGCAACCCGCGGTTCCGGGCGAACGAGTACACGACCGGGCCGTAGAGCCGGGCGAACTCCCTCCAAGCGTCGGAGTCCCGCCCGTCTTTCAAACGAGCGAGCAGGGTGGCGCGAGTGATCGGAGCGTCCGCCATGCACGGTCCTGAAGGGGCACTGGACCGTATTATTCTAACAACCCGCTCCGCTATTCGTCCCGTGCGCGTGCTATTTACACGTGTTCGACCATATCGGTGTGGGGAAATCGGACTTTCGCCGCGGTCGCCTGGGGGCAGTCCGCATGCCGGTAGCCCGCCGTCGCCAGGACGACCGACTTGTATCCTTTCGCCGAAAGGCCGAGGATTTCGTCGTATTGTTCGGGTTGAAACCCTTCCATTGGGCAGGCGTCGACGCCGACGATTGCCGCGGCGGTCAGGAAAACACCCAGGGCGATGAACACCTGCCGGGTCATCCAGTTTTCCACGTCCGCCGGAGTCTGTCGGGTCAGCGAGCCGACCATCATGCCCTTATACCCCTCCAGCCCGGAGGCCGGCACGCCGCGAACTTCCGCCGTCCGGTCGATCAATCGTTGGGCGTCCGCCGGACCAACGTTCGCTTTCACCGCGAACACGACCAGGTGCGATGCGTCCACGATCTGGCGTTGCCCCCACGATGCCGGCAATAATTTCGCTCGCGTTCCGGGACGATCGACCACGAAGAACTTCCACGGTTGCAACCCGTACGATGACGGGGAAAGCACCATTGCATGTTCGAGGGCGGTCCAGGTGGCCGGTGGAATCTTCTTCGCCGCATCGAATTTCTTCACCGCATACCGCCAGCGAAGGGCGGCCAGCGCGGTTTCGGGCGAAACGGTCGACATGGATGCCCTCGGATGACGCAAAGCCGACGCAAAAGAATACCGGCCGAAACGGGGCTTTCTTACAACCCGTCGTCGACCGGAAATTGGACGAACGCGAGCTTGGCGACGGGGTCGTGGGCCGGGACGAACGCCAGTTCCGCGGCGGCGGTGCGGCTGACCCGGATGCGAAGCCGGCGGATCAGGTGCTCTTGCTCGACGCCGTCGATGAACCCCCGCAACGGCCGGCGGATCGGGTCGAGCGTTTCCATTTCGATTTCGGAATCGAGCGGCAGCATCGCCGGCCGCCAGAACGCCGGCTTCAGCACGTTCGATCCGACCAGGACGAGCACGTCCGTATTCAACGGCACCGGGGCCGCCCCCATCGCCCGGGCGTACGAACTCGACCCCGCCGCGGTCGCCACCAGCGCCCCGTCCCCCACCAGTTTCGCCACCCGGACTTCGTCGTTGACGCTCAATTTCACCCACGCCGTCTGGCCCGTGGCCCGTTCCACCCAGGTGTCGTTGAACGCGAGCATTTCGTTTTTCGATCCGTCGAGGAACTCGGCCCGGACCCACAAGAGCGGCAACTGGTAGAGGGTCAGGTCGGCCGACCAGTCCGGGGTGGACTCCCGGCCGTTGAGCAGAAACCCCTGGCCGCCGGTGTTCACCCCGTAGAACGGCAGCCGGTCCCGCCAATGCTTCCGGATCGCCCGCAGCATCGTCCCGTCCCCGCCTACCGCGACGATAACGTCGGGTTCGGGCGATTCGAACGCCCGGAGCCGTGCCGCCATATTCACCGACCGCGGATTCATTTCGTCGACGAACAACCGAATCCGGGGCGACTCGAATCGTACGGACGCTCGGGGTGGGGCGGGAACGTCCTGATACAGGCCGTGCCGGGCGATGTAGGCCTCCGCGGCGGGGACGAGGTGATCGGACGCTGCGTCCCCTTGGGTTAAGAGCATCCTCACCGATTCGCCCGAAAGGTGCGGGGGAACGGTCACGATCATCACCTGCGGCGGCAGGTCGGCTCCGTCGAGCGGTTCACCCGCCTCCTGCAGAACCACAAACCGGCCGTGTCGCCAAAGCTCGGTTCCGTTCGCCCACTCCGTTTGAACGATCGATTTTCCGGCCGCCCCGCCCCGCACGAACTCCGCCGATACGACGAACGAAACCTCCGCCCCGTCGGCCCGATACCGCTTTTCCAGTTCGTGGTGTGGGGTGAACTGGTCTTTTTCGAGGTCCGACAGATCGACGGTGACCTTATCCAGCCCTTGAAATGTCAGGTCGGCGAGGGTGGCGCGGTGTACCGGTTTGCTGACGCCGTTGGCTTTCCTCCCCGGCCGCGGGCCGCCCGGCACGACCACCACCGCGTCGAACCGAGCCGCGAGCAACTCCGCCACCCGCCGGTGAAACCGCACGGGCGGGTCGAACGAGCCGGTGAAAACCGCGAGGGTCGGCATGGATAAAATGATATGCGATTTCAGGCCACAATTGGCCGGATCACGTTCCCGTGCACGTCGGTCAGCCGCATGTCGCGACCGCCGAAGCGAAACGTTTGTTTCGTATGATCCACGCCCAGGAAATGCAGCATCGTAGCGTGCAGGTCGTACATTTCGACCTTGTCCTTCACCACCTTGTAGCCGAAGTCGTCGGTTACGCCGTGGACGACGCCACCCTTCGCCCCGCCGCCGGCAAACCAGACGCTGAAGGCGTACGGGTTATGGTCCCGGCCGTCGGACCCCTGGGCGAACGGCGTCCGGCCGAATTCCCCGGCCCAGAAAACGAGCGTCGTCCTCAACAGGCCGCGGGCCTTCAGGTCGGTCAGGAGTGCTCCGATGGGCTGATCGACCCCCCGGGCGTTGTCTTCGTGCCCCTTCTTCAGCCCGCCGTGCTGGTCCCAGCGGTCGTGCGGGGCAATGTGCGGGCAGGTGAGTTCGACGAAGCGGACGCCGCGTTCGACGAGTCGGCGGGCGAGCAGGCACTGGCGGCCGAACGTCCGGGTGTGCTCGAACGCCGCGTCGAGGCCGTAAAGCGCTTTCGTTTCCTTTGTCTCCTTCGACAGGTCGGTCAGTCCCGGCACCGCGGCCTGCATGCGGAAAGCGGTTTCGGCGTTGGCGATCGCCGCCTCGATGGCGTCGGCCGATCCAAACCGGTCGTTCGCCAGTTCGTCGAGCCGGCGAGTCAGGCGTCGCTTTTCGGTCTGTTCCGCCGCGGGTTCGAGGGGCTTCGCATTGGCCACCGGCGGGTCGCCGGCGCGGAAGACCGATCCCTGAAACGCGGCGGGCAGAAATCCGCTGTTGAAGTTGTCCAGCCCGCCGGGGGGGATGAGGCCGCCGTCGAGTACCACGAACCCGGGTAAGTCCCGGGCTTCGCTGCCGAGGCCGTAAGTCACCCACGATCCCGCGCTCGGCCGGCCCTGGAAGCCGTTTCCCGTATGCAGGAAATAGTTCGCACTCGTGTGTTCGGAGAAGTTGGACACCGCCGACCGCACGACGGCGAGGTCGTCGGCACACTTCGCCACGTGGGGGAAAAGGTCGCTGACCCAGAGACCCGACTGGCCGTGCTGCCGGAATTTCCAGGGGGACGCGAGCACTTTACCAATGGCGTCGAACTGCGTCGGCTCCACCCGCGGCAAAACCTTATACGGGTTCTGGCCGTTGTATTTCGCCAGAGCCGGCTTCGGGTCGAACGTATCAACTTGGCTCGGCCCGCCGTCCATGTAAAGGAAAATGACGTTCTTCGCCGTGGCCGGGAAGTGCGTTCCTTTCGCCCCGTTCGCCCGGGCCTGCTCGGCCAATAACGCGGTCAATGCCACCGCCCCGAACCCGTTGGCGGATCGGGCGAGCATTTCCCGGCGGGTCAGGAATCGCGGCATCATCGGAGGAATATGTACTCCTTCGCATTGAACACCGCGTGAGCCAGTTCAGCCCAGTGCTCCTCATTCGGCTTTTCGCCCAGGAATTCCCGGCATGTGGCCACTTCCGCAGCGGTCGGCGGGCGTCCGAAAGCCGTCAGATACACGGTTCGTATCGGCTCGTTTTTCGTTCCGGCCGCCGCCAACTGTTTGCCCCATGCCTTCGCCATTTCATGAACGAACGGGTCGTTCATCAGAATGAGCGACTGGGCGGGGACGTTGGAGACTTGCCGTCGGCCGACGGTGCTGAATGGGATCGGCGTGTCGAATGCGAGCAGGAACGGGTTGAGGAAGTTTCGCCGGACTTCGAGGTAAATGCTCCGCCGGCCGTCCCCGTCGAGCGGACCGGATTTGCCCGGCCGGCCCCGGCCGTCGAGAAATGGCGTCAGGTACGCCGGCACCGAGGGGCCGAACATCTTCGGGTCGAGCTTTCCCGAATCGGCAAGCAGCGAGTCGCGGATCACCTCCGCATCCAGCCGCCGCAGGTTTGCCCGGTGAAACAGATCGTTCTTCGGGTCCGCCCCGTCGGCCCGCGGATCGACCGCCGAACTCATTGCGTACGCCCGGCTCAGCACGAGCGTGCGGATCAGACGTTTCACCGACCATCCGTCTTTTACGAACCGGTCGGCGAGGTAATCGAGTAACTCCGGGTGCGTCGGGGCTTCGCCCATGATGCCGAAGTTGTCGACGCTGGGCACGATACCCCGGCCGAAAAGATGATGCCAGATGCGGTTGACCATCACGCGCGGAACGAGGGGCGTGATCGCCGGGTTGGTCATCTGTTTCGCAAGTTCGAGCCGGCCAGAACCCGTCGTGTGAAACGGTGCCGTGCCGGCCACTGCTTCGAGAAACCGCGGGGCGACCGGTTCGCCGGGCGTCCGCGGATTCCCGCGGACGAAAACGTGGTCCTTGACCGTCGTGCCATCCCACATGGCGGGAACGAGGCGCGAAGCGGGTCGAATCGTAAGGGATTGCGAGCGGACGTCACCAGCCTGAATTGCGGCATTTTCCTTTGTTTCCGTAAGGTTAGATGCCGGCGGATCGGGCGGCGGCTTTTCCACCTGCACCACGGCTGCCACCGCAAATTCACTGTCCCCGCTCGGCGTGAGTTCCAAATGACACGTCAGACCCTTGTAGTTCGACAGGTCGTGGGTGACCCACCGGAACCGATCCGATTTCGAGAACCCCTTGACGAGTTTGCCGTGGAGCGGCCCGTTGATCATGGAATGCTGTGAGACCGCGGCGTAGCAGAAACCGCTCCCGCGGACGAGCAGGTGAACGGGGCCCGGCCCGATCGTAAACGCCGGCGTCCGTAGCGTCCGCCCGGCCCACATCCGCTTGCCGAGTTCGCCCGGATCGAGTTGCGTGCCGGGCGATGGCTTCAATTGATCGAACGCCCGGTTGTAGTACGCCGCCGTCCGCTCGGCCCGCCGCGGTTCGAACCCGGTCTCCGTTTTCGCCATCCAAATGTTTCCGGCATAGACCGGTTCGGACCCAAACGCCGCACCGTCGCACATCCATTGCCCGGGGAGCAGGTGGGCGTAGTCGACCACTACTTTCACCCCGCCGGGCAAAGGGCTTTCACTGGATGCCGGGGCTGGGTCGGGGATATGCCGGCGGAACTTCTTCTCCGTCTGACGACCGTCCACTCGTGCCAACCGATACCCCGAACTCTCCAGCATCGCGAACAGCGAATAGTAATCCTTCGCACTGATCGCATCGAATTTGTGATCGTGGCATCGGGCACAGGCGACGGTCAGGCCGAGGAAGGTTTTGCCGAAGACGTCGATCCGGTTGTCGAAGCGGTCGGCTTCGTCCTGGCGGATATCCACCGGCGAATGCACTTCCTCCCCCAGGAACCAGAACGCGGTTCCGACGATGGACTCTTCCGAATGGTCGGCCGGGTTCGTCCGCGGTTCCTTGACCAAATCGCCGGCTACGTGCTCGGTGACGAACGTGTCGTACGGCACGTCCGCGTTGAACGCCCGGATCACGTAATCGCGATACAGATACGCGTTCGGGATCGACGGATCGAACTCGTGCCCTTTCGTCTCGGCGTACCGAACGAGATCGAGCCAGTGCCGGGCCCACCGCTCGCCGAAATGCGGGGACGCGAGCAGGCGGTCGACAACGGTTTCCAACGCGGCGTGCGGGGTACGGAGTTTGGAGTCCCGAACAAAGGTTTCGATTTCCACTGGCGTAGGAGGCAGACCGATCAAATCGAGATACACGCGCCGCAGGAGGGTGTATGGGTCGGCATCCGGAGCAGGATGCAGGCCCTTCGCTTCGAGTTTGGCAAGTAGGAACCGGTCCGCATCGGTCCGCGGCCAGTTCACGTCGTTCACGTGTGGGACCGGCGAAACGCGCATCGGTTGCCAGACCCAGTGACCCGCCTTCCGGCCGGCGAGGTCGAATTGACTTTTGACTGCCACTGCCGCTGTGGCCGTTCCCTTTGGCCAAACCGCCCCGGCTTTCACCCACGCGGTCAAATCGGCGACCGCGGCCGGCGGAAGTTTCCCTTTCGGCGGCATTTGCAAGTCGGGGTTCGCATAGCCGATCGCCTCGATCAGCCGGCTCTTCGCCGGGTGGCCGACGACGACCGCCGGGCCGGAGTCGCCACCCTTAATTAGCCCGTCGCGGCTCGTGAGCTGCAAGCCCCCCTTCGGCGTCTTCTTCGCGTCGCCGCCGTGGCAGGGCATGCACCGGTCGTGCAGTACCGGCCGCACCTTCGTCTCGAAAAACTCGGCCGACGCCGGGTCCGACCCTCGGGCGGGAAGCGCAAACAGGAGGACGAGCAGACCTGAAAATCGCATCGGTAGGCCTGGGGGCCACAATCGGCGGGATGCACTTACTTTACCGAACGAGCAGACGCATTAAAAGGGGCGGACGCCCAAAGGCCAACGGGCCAGATGTTTTGTTTACTTCCGAAGGCGTCGGCACCGTTCGGCATCGCAATAATCCGGCAGCCGATAAGCCGGACGGCGCCTCCCTTTCGACATTCCGTTTTGACGACAACGCAATCGGAGCCGTCGCCGGTACCCTTCTCTCAATTCTTTCTGGAAACGCCGCCATTCCGCGCGATTCCAAGCGATGTCGCGTTGTAGGGCGTTGCTCGAACGGATACACTGTTCCCGAAGGCACCGATGACTTTTATCGATCGTCGAATTCACCGGAATTTGGGTCGGACGATCGGAAAATCGGCAACAAAAGAAATCGGATTCGCGAAGCAAACTGGCTTCCTTTGAAGGATCCCATTCCCATAGTTTTCACTTTCAAAGTCGTGTACCAGGAGCCTGCCGTCATGTCCGCCGTCGCCCACGAACCGCAATCGGCCCAGCCCACCGCCGCGAAGGCCGTTACTCCCCGCCTACCGGTGGAACGCCGCAAGGCGACGGACCTGCCGTACGAAGAATATCTCCAGGATTATGTCGTCAAGAACCGCCCGCTGGTCATTGAAGGGGCGGTCTCTCAATGGCCGGCCCTCGAGAAATGGACGCCCGAGTTTTTCAAGGAGCGGTTCGGCCAGAAAATGGTGAACGTCGAACGCGGAATGAAGATGCCGTTTGCGGATTTTATCGATGCGGTCAATGCGTCGTGTGAGGAACGCCCGGGCCCGTACATGTACCGGTTGTTCATTGGCCCGCAGATGCCCGAACTCCTGCCCGACGTTTTGCCTCAAAACGAATACGCCTTCCCCCGGCGGTTGGCCAGCCCGCTGATGCCCCGGCAATGGCGGCGGCCCGACGGGTACTTGAAACTCCTAATCGGCGGGGTCGGCGGGAAGTTCCCCAACATGCATTACGATGGCGAAAACGTGCACGCCACGATCACGGAAATCTACGGGGAAAAGGAATTCCTGATGGTGTCCCCCGAGGATACGCCGTACGTCTATTCGTACGGCGGCCAGATTTCCCAGATCACGAATTTCGTGAATCCCGACTACGAAAAATTCCCCTTGTTCGAAAAGGCGAAACTCTACAGCACCATTCTTCGGCCGGGCGAAATGGTTTTCGTTCCGTCCCGGTGGTGGCATACCGCCCGTGTGGTGTCGACGTCGATCTCCGTCTGTCAAAACATGCTGGACCAATCCAACTGGCGGGGGTTCGTCAAGTACGTCGGCAACCCCAAGCCGGGCCTTCGCGGCCGGGCGAAATCGGTCGCCGTCCAAACGTTTTTGACCAGCTTGGGTGCCGTCATTTCCACCCTGGAACATGCACCCGGGCATACCCCCGAAACGACCGGCAAGAAACCCGGTCGACTCGCCCGCTGGGCACCGAAGAATCGCGCCGAAGCAGACGACCCGTCAAAGTGGAAAATGCATAAATGGTTCGTCCGTGGGGGGGATTGACGAGGTGCGATCGGCCAGAGTCCGGATAGCGATTCGGTAAAAAGAAAACGGCCGGGGGACGCATTCGCCCCCGGCCTGCGTACTTCGCTTACTTGTCACCGCAACAGGCATGGCCCGAATCGCAGCACGCCGAACCGGTGGTGCAGCAATCGGTCGGCGCAGCTTTCGCCGCGACGTCACAGCAGGCCTGCGGCGGATCGCAGCAGGCGGCGCCTCCGGCGCAGCAATCGGTTTTGACGACATCGCCGCAGCAGGCGCTACCGGATGCACAACAAGCGGACCCGGGGAAGCAGCAATCGGTTTTCGCCGTGCCCGTGAAGGACCAGCCGGCAGCAGTGATGCCCGCGGCCGCGACGGCCGCGAAAAGAACTTTCGCAAACATGGATTCACTCCGTTGGGTAATCGAAAAATGATTCCGCCGGCACGACGAGTGCCCGCGGATGCAATCTCTCGAACCGCTACGGAGGGGTTAACACCGCATCGCATGGTGCGCGCGGATGCGCACGTGCAGGGGAGACAGGCGTTCGGGAGGCGGATCGGCCGAGGTGGCACGGGCGGATAGAGAGGATTCCGCTTCGATGAACCACGCATCAATCGCGCCGAGGAAGGTGATCGAATCCGAATGGTCGGGCAGGACCACAGCTTCCGGCAAAGCAGAGTCGATCGAAACAAGTTTCACACAACAATCGTGCTTTTTCGCCGGCCCGTTCGGTGAAGGGGTCGGTTCTTTTCCGCTACAGGTATCGGAAGTGTGGCGAAAGGCAGGCCGATCGGTCGGAACGTCCTTTTTCGAACAGCAGTCGGCACTTTTTTTCAGCGGTTCGACCTTGGCCGTGTTTGCAACAAACTCGGTCCGTACCGCCGCAAAGACCCTGGCCCCGCTGCAACAACACAGCCACGGGGCCACGGTCTGGAGGGCCGCGAACGCCATCGTCAGAACAAGCTTCACTGCAAACCCCATGTCCAATAATACCGGCCCAACCGTCCAAATATTACTTCAGGCCCTGGGCCGCGGAAATCGCCCCACCAAAAGCCGCGGTCGCCGGGTCGGCTTTTGCTTCGCAGCATGTGGCCGCGGCCAGCGAAGACGCATCCGGCTTGCAGCAACTGGGAGTGGCTGCGGGGCAGGTGCTCGTGTCGTCAGAAACCAGGGGCTTGGGGCAGGCTCCGCTGAGTGGGCAACTGCCGCAACTCGAGGAACCGTGGTAGAAATAGGCCCCGCCAGTCGTGACGAGAGCGGCCGTCAACAGGCAGGCCAGCAGTTTCATCGACATGGCTTTCTCCCTCTGGTAAGTGCGCGGAATCCGACCCAGACATCATACGATAATCACTTTATCGTCGCTTCACAACTGCGAACTCCAGGCGCCGCCGGCATGGCACCTTCTCCCGATCCGATCGCCATGCTCCGTCCCAGGCGGGAGATTGCCGGCCTATCCGCAATCCTGCTTCCTTTTCTCGATTCGGGCGAAATCGACTGGCCTGGGTTCACGGCACACGTCGCCCGAACCGCCGCCGCAGGATTGACCCCGGCCGTCAACATGGACACCGGTTTCGTCAACCTGTTGACCGCGGAGGAAAAGCTCAAGGTTCTCGACCTCACGGAATCCACCCTCGGCGGCCGGCCGTTCGTGGCGGGAACGTTCGTCGCGGATAAACCCGGGGCAAAGTTCAATCGCGACGAATACATCAAAGCCGCGGCCCCAATCGTCTCGAGTGGCGGCACGCCGGTGATCTTCCAAAGCCACGGCCTCACCGCCCTTCCCGACGCCGAACTGGTTTCCGCATACGAAAGCCTCGGCCAAACGGTCGGCCCGTTCATCGCGTTCGAACTCGGCACCGTGTTCGCACCGTTCGGGAAGATCTATTCCCTCGACGCCTATCGCGGCCTCATGGGGGTGAAGAACTGCCTCGGAGCGAAACACTCCTCGCTGAAACGCGACCTCGAATGGGATCGCCTCTTGCTCCGCGACAAGGTCCGCCCCGAATTCAAAGTGTTCACCGGCAACGACCTCGCCATCGACATGGTGATGTACGGCAGCGACTACCTGCTCGGCCTCAGCACGTTCGCCCCCGACCTCTTCGCCAGGCGCGACGAATACTGGCGCACCGGCGACCCGCGGTTCTACGAACTCAACGACGCGTTGCAGTACCTCGGCTTCTTCGCCTTCCGCCACCCGGTGCCGGCGTACAAACACTCCGCCGCCATGTTCCTGAACCTGCGAGACTGGATCGGCTGCGACCGGACTCACACGAAGAGTCCGACCCGGCCCGATTCGGACCGGACGGTGCTGAAAGGCATCGCAGAACAATTGGGAGCATAAAGGAATATTGGCGATAGCTCTATCGTTTCACATTGTCATATTTATTCACGTGGGATTGCTCTCTTGGCTACTGCGTCGATAGCGTCAAGTGCAGCCACTATTTCTGCATCGATTGATGATTTCGGAACATAGCTCGCCAACACATGATAGTCTGATTTACGAAAAGTCAAAGGCAACGAAAGCTTGCTAAAGTAAATCCTGAAAACAGGGTCGAGAAACTCATCTGTTGCCTTAATGTCAGGACCCCATGGGTCAGGATTATTAAGCGTCTTCAATGCGGCCGACACTTCCGCAATGGATTCTTCCATTGCCGCTTCACGTTTCACCATTTCATCTCTTCCAAATAAGTCGTCCGGTTGTTGTCCCCTTGCATAATTGAGCATTACCTCTTTGGAACTAAAGTAGTTCTCCAACTCTCTACGACTCCACATAATCTCCAGGAACGCAGGATTCTGATGCAACGTCTTTTCAATACGATCAAAGATTGCAACGCCGACCAAGTCCGGTTTTGCCTCCTTCAGTCCGTTGAACAAATCCCTGGCTTTTTGCGGCAGGTTCGTCGACACATAATGTACATACGGCCTCTGAAGGTGGGCCAATGCTGCGTGTCCGAGTGTCCTTGCGAATGCTCGTAGAATGCTAAGTTCGACTTTTGCACTTTAAGCGGCCATGGAAACCACGTTTTCCAGGAGTGTTTGCACCTTTCGTGACCCCGGTCCTTGGAGGGCCCACGTCGAAACCTGTTGCCGCACGCTTAGCTTTCGCAGGGTGGCCAGCATGTCC
>DASXPC010000183.1:0-11104 GCA_036493815.1 Fimbriiglobus sp.
CGTGAAAACCGGCGACACCGCGAAGACCAGGACCGAAATGGTCTCTGCCGCAAGGACTCTCGACAAGGCCGCCTCGCGAAAAGCGATTCACAAGAACAAGGCCGCCCGTTTGAAATCTCGGCTGGCTAAAAGGTTGAATAAGGCTGTCGCGGCGAATAAGTAGTTTGGTTTTTAAGACGGGCCGGGCGTTTCGGAGACCGACGGCAGGAATGCGGTCGCCGACATGCCCGGCTCTTCAAAATTGTCAATTCATTCGCTTCGTCACTTCTTCTTCTTGTCGTCGGCCTTCTTCACGGCACCTTTCTTCGGTTTCTTGACTTCCTTCTTCTTGGCGTTGTTTCCTTTGGCCACGGCATACCTCCATGAGACTTCAACACGGGCCGCACCGATGTAGTGCGGCCTTAGTCTTCCGTTGTACGAGGTATTGGCGAGTCGCGCAAGGCCGATAATCAGTTCGGCCTACGTGTGGAAGTACTCCACCGCATTCCGGAACACCGGCATGCCGTCGCATTCGTCCTTCAATCCTTCCCGCGTCCATCGTGGGTGCTGCGTGGGCAGGACGTGCCGCTCGGGGTGTGGCATGAGGCCCAGCACTCGGCCCGTTGCGTCGCAGATGCCGGCGATATTGCCTTGGGAGCCGTTGGGGTTATCGGGGAACCCCGGCACGCCTCCGTCAGGGGCGACGTATCGCAGCACGACCTGCTCGGCTTGTGTCAGGCCCTGAAGGATCCACTCTTTCCGGCAGACGAAGTTCCCTTCACCGTGGGCGACGGGTACGAGCATCCGAGTCACGCCCTTCAGGAAGACGCTGCGGCCGGGAGTAGCCAGCAGATGTACCCAACAATCGCGATAGCCTTCGGAGTTGTAAGTTAGCGTGGCCAGTGGGCCGTCTTCGTCCGGTGGGACGAGCAACCCGGCCTTCAGGAGCGTTTGAAAGCCGTTACAGATTCCGAGAATCAGATGGTCCTGGTCACGGAATTCCCGGATTGCATCGGCTAGGAAGTGTTGGAGTTGGGCCGCGAGTATTTTCCCAGCGGCGACGTCGTCGCCATAACTGAATCCGCCCGGCAGAACCAGGATCTGAAACCGGCGGAGCAGGGCGGGGTTTTCCCGAAGGGCATTGACGTGAAGACGTTCGGTCAAGGCGCCGGCCTTTTCGAAGGCAAAGCCGGCCTCGGCGTCACAGTTCGTCCCCGGTGCCCGCAAAATTAACACTCTCGGCTGCGACATGGCGAATTTCTCGGGTAGGAACGGCTTTTCGACTTGACCGGCCGGGCGCCGATGTTAATGATCGTTGTAACGTCGAACCCGCCCCCCAACCAGAGTGGGACCGACGACGCGGCCGAGCCGCTCATTTCGCTGACGTCCTCGGGGGGCGAGGGGGACGTATCCAATTTTTTTTCTGACTCGCCCGTTGACTCCGTTTCACCCTCGGCTATTATCACTAAGCCGCGACGCACGTTGTGGCACCGTCGAGTGAGGGAAGATTTACCGACCCTTCCGCGACGAAATTTGGTCTTTGACAAGTTGTTGCGTGAGAGAGCCTATATGGGTGGGTTTAGCCGAGGTGCTCGGCGAAACTCACTCCCCGGCCTCTGCAATCGAGGAGCAATCTTCGGGAGCGAATCGGTCGGGTTCTTTGAGTCGAACCGAACACCGCGGACAAACACTTGAAAGTCACCCCTGCAAGGGGGTTACAAAAAACTTTTGAAGGGTTTGATCCTGGCTCAGAACGAACGTTGGCGGCGTGGATTAGGCATGCAAGTCGAGCGAATCCCCGCAAGGGGGGAAGCGGCGAAAGGGGCAGTAAGGCGTGGGTAACCTACCCCGGGGACTGGTATAGCCCTTCGAGAGAAGGGGTAATCCCGGGCGACGTGACGAGGGGGCATCTTCTTGTCACCAAATGAATTTCGCCCTGGGAGGGGCCCACGTGATATTAGCTAGTTGGTAGGGTAACGGCCTACCAAGGCGAAGATGTCTAGCGGGTGTGAGAGCACGACCCGCGCCACTGGCACTGAGACACTGGCCAGACACCTACGGGTGGCTGCAGTCGAGGATCTTCGGCAATGGGCGCAAGCCTGACCGAGCGACGCCGCGTGGGCGATGAAGGCCTTCGGGTTGTAAAGCCCTGTCGAGGGGGAGAAAGGGAAACTTGATCTATCCCTGGAGGAAGCACGGGCTAAGTTCGTGCCAGCAGCCGCGGTAAGACGAACCGTGCGAACGTTGTTCGGAATCACTGGGCTTAAAGGGCGCGTAGGCGGGCCGCCAAGTCCGCGGTGAAATCCCCCGGCTCAACCGGGGAACTGCCGCGGATACTGGAGGTCTCGAGGAGGGTAGGGGCATGCGGAACTACGGGTGGAGCGGTGAAATGCGTTGATATCCGTAGGAACTCCGGTGGCGAAGGCGGCGTGCTGGACCTCTTCTGACGCTGAGGCGCGAAAGCCAGGGGAGCGAACGGGATTAGATACCCCGGTAGTCCTGGCCCTAAACGATGGGAACTAGGTTGTAGGCTAGACATGGGCTTACAGCCGAAGCAAAAGTGCTAAGTTCCCCGCCTGGGGAGTATGGTCGCAAGGCTGAAACTCAAAGGAATTGACGGGGGCTCACACAAGCGGTGGAGCATGTGGCTTAATTCGAGGCTACGCGAAGAACCTTATCCCGGACTTGACATGTTCGAAAGAGGTCGCAGGTAGAACCCGGAAACGGGAACGAACGGTATCCAATCCGGAAGCAGGTACAGGTGCTGCATGGCTGTCGTCAGCTCGTGTCGTGAGATGTCGGGTTAAGTCCCATAACGAGCGAAACCCTTACCCTCAGTTGCCAGCGGGTCATGCCGGGGACTCTGGGGGGACTGCCGGTGTCAAACCGGAGGAAGGTGGGGATGACGTCAAGTCCTCATGGCCTTTATGTTCGGGGCTGCACACGTGCTACAATGGCGTGAACAAAGGGATGCGAGCCCGCGAGGGGAAGCCAATCCCAAAAAACACGCCCCAGTTCAGATCGCAGGCTGCAACTCGCCTGCGTGAAGTCGGAATCGCTAGTAATCGCGGGTCAGCAACACCGCGGTGAATGTGTTCCTGAGCCTTGTACACACCGCCCGTCAAGCCACGAAAGGATGGAGTGCCCGAAGTCGCCTTTACCGGCGCCGAAGGCAAAACGTCTGATTGGGACTAAGTCGTAACAAGGTAACCGTAGGGGAACCTGCGGTTGGATCACCTCCTTTCTAAGGATGTATCCGGAAGGCGTCGGAACCAACCAGGGTCCGATTAGCCGATCATGTCGCCCACTCATATATTGTCTCTCACGCACAACTTGCTAAAGATATAAGAGCCCCGCCGGGTTAAACCGGCGGGACTTTTTCGTTTCAGGAGCTATGTCAGTAGAGCGCGGTTAGCAGTAAAATTCGTTGCTACTTATCTGGATTAGATGGATACTTTGCGCATTCACCATCGCGACAGATGCTGGTTACGTTCCCCGCGTTATCGAAAGTGAATTGAAGAGTTTGTCCAGCAATCACATGCTTTCCCGTTTGGTATAATTCGCGAGGAAACATCCAGAGTTCACCAAGTCCCATGGTCATTGCGAGACCCATTGAGTATCCCGGCGTTTCCCACATGTCAGCAATCTTTCGACGAGTTGTGAATTCCTCAACCAACTGACCGTCGTGTTCGGAAGTTGCCACCGGCTCACCGTAAGTCTTGTGAACTTCTTCACGTGTCGTAAGACAGGTGATGTCTCGTCCGGTGATCTTGATCAACCCCGTGCAACCGACCAAAAACGGAAGACTGAAGACGGCAAGGAGTGCCGAAATTCGCATGGAACGGTCCCCACCAATTGAAATGTCGCAGTGAGATAACCGTGTGGGTAGGGGTGTCAAGAGTAAGTAGAGTCATCGCGGTATGAGGTATTTCTGATGGACGACGCCTTCCTCGCCACGCTCCGTTGCCCGATCGACCCTGCCCGCCAGGCCACCCTGGCTCGCGAGGGTCAACAGCTCGAATGCTCAGGCTGCCACGTGAAGTTCCCTATCAAGCAGGGAATCCCCATCCTGCTTGCCGACGAGGCCGAGTTGCCCGCGTGGTGCAAAGAAATGAGCGGATTGCCCTGCAGACGGAAGAAAGACCGTCATGGGAACCGTTAGTTCTTGTATTGCCTGGGTTTGCACATTTTTTGGTCGAGTGGCGATTAATTTCCCTCATTGGCCGAGTTTGTACGAGAGAAGACTTCGCTGGCGTTTCCCCTATCGGCGTCTCCTCCAGGTCGGTATCTCGCCGGTGTGGGGAAGTCCGTTGCCAGTTTCAGTTTTTTTCTGATCGTCTCGGCCACGACGGCGGTACCGCTTTGCGCTGCCCCGCCGCCCGTCCCGGCCGACCTGCCGCGGTACGACATCCAACTGAAACTCGACACGAACGCCCACCTGGCCACGTTCACCGAAACGATAACCTGGACGAACCGCTCGAGTCGGCCCACCGACGAACTTCGGATCAACTTCTACCCGCACTATCAGATTCCCGACGGGGATTACCTTCTTCTGACGAAGACGTTGGAGCTATTGCGGTTGAACCCGCGGTACGGAATCGACCGTGAAGGCCGGCACGGCGAAGTGAGCGCGGTTCACCTACTCGCCAGCCCCTCCGGCCGACTACCGACAGCGGTCCCGCTCGCCTTCGGTTTCGAGCCCGACAACGCCACGGCCCTTTCGGTCAAGCTGCCGGGAATGGTCGGCCACGGGCAAAGTGTCACGGTCGCCCTCGACGCGACGATCCGCCTGCCGAACAAGGAGGGGCGGTGGGGCTACTGGGAGGGGGTGTCGTATCTGACGAACGCCCTGCCGGTGGTGGCGTATTACGATGCGGTCGGTTGGCACGCGATGCCGTTCGTCCCCTGGCACCAGCCGTTCTGGAACGAGGCCGGAGTCTATACGTCCACCATCACTATCCCGGCGGAACAAACGCTGGCAATGTCGGCCGGCATCGCCTCCGAAGTCCCCGAAAAGGACGGTTGGAAGACGGTGACGACGAAGCCGTTCGTCGGCCGAGACTTCGCCGTTCTGGCCAGTGCCGACTACCGCGAATACACGAGTGCGATCGTGCTACCGGACGGTCGGGAGATTCAACTTAAATGTCTGGCGTTCGAACGGCACGAGTTCTTCGCGAAAGAGATTCTCAAGATCGTCGGCGAGGCGATCCCAATCTATTCGCAGTGGTTCGGCCCCTTCCCGTACGACCAGTTTACCGTGGTCGAATCGTACTTCGGCTGGAACGGAAACGAATGCGCCGGCCTCATCATGATCGACGAGCGGGTCTTCGCCATGCCCCACCTCGGCCGCGGGTACGTCGAATACCTCGCCTCGCACGAAACCGGCCACCAATGGTGGTATAACCTGGTCGGCACCAACGGCTATTCCGAAACGTTCATGGACGAAGGGGCGGTGACCTACTTCACACACCGGATGCTCGACCTGCGGCACGGGAAGAATAACCCGATCATCGCCTGGCCCGGGAGTGTGAAATACTTTCCCGACGTCGGCCGGGAGAACTACCGCCAGGCGAGTTATATCGGGGCGATCCGCCGAGACGACGCGCCGCCCGCCGCCGGCGATTTGCCCACGTTCGGCCACCTCGTCGGCCTCTTCAGCGGGGCTTACGACCGCGGGTCCAAAGTTTTCGGCATGATCGAAGCCCGGCTCGGCGAACAGGCCTTCTTCGATTTCATTCACATGATCGTCAAGAAATACGGCTGGGGCATGCTCACTGCAGACAAGCTCAAGGCCGAACTCGAAACCTATACGGGCAAACCGTGGGGCGAATTCTTCGACCAATGGATATACGGACGGGGCTTGACTGACTGGGCGGTGGAAAAGGTGGATACCAAGCCGGACGTGCCCAAGGGGCCTTCAGTTAATGTCTTCGGCGGTGCCGGCAACCCCAGCGCCCCGCGGCGCGTTTCCGTAATCGTCCGCCAAAAAGGGGCGCTCGATGAACCGACCGTGCTCGGGTTTCAGATGCCGAACCGCGACGGGTTCGACATCCGCATTCCGGTCCGGCAGGTGACACAGCCGATCCGATTTGACGAGTTCGACGCCACGATGGAACCCCTCGGCGACGGGCGGGTGAAAGTGGAGCTGACGCTTCCGGGCGAACCGCAACAAATCACCATTGACCCCGACGACATTCTGCCCGATGCCGACCGTGGAAATAACAGTTGGAAATCGTCCCCCCGTCTGACGATCACGCCAACGTATACGATGTTGAACGAGACCGACCTGACCAATGACGTGGACCGGTGGAATTTTGCCGCCGGCCCGTGGATGTGGGGGGCGTCATATCCCGATCCCTGGTACACGCGGAGCACGATGGTCGGGGTGCGGGCCGGGGCGTACCGCACGCAGGAATTCACCGGCGGTGCCTATGCCGCATTCCGCAGCGACTACCGCGACGCCGTGGTGGGGATTGACGGGTTGGTCGACCACTGGCCGCTGCCCAAGGTGCAATTCGGATACAACTACGAACAGCGGATCGGCGGGCCGTACTTCGGGGAAGACGGTCAGGATACGGCCAAGCGGGCGGCGGTTTTTTCGCGGTACGTGTTTCAGTACGGGTCGAGCTTGTACCTGCCGCCGACGCATTATGTGGAAGGGTATTCCTCGTATTCGGACAACTTCCTGCCAAACGCTCGAACGCAGACTCCCGATGCGATACGGCCGAGTTGGATATTGATGAGCGGTCTCCACTACAGGCTCAACCTCTACACACCGTACTGGGACCCCGAGTTCGGCATCCTCCTGGATTTCATTTACGGCGTGGGTGGGTCGGGACTGGGTACCACATCCACCGTCCACCAGTTTCGTGGCGAAATCGGAGCCGTGAAGAAGTTGCCTGACGCCCTCGGATGGTTTGGAAACACCCGGATCGCCCTCCGTGGCGTAACCATGGGATCGACCCCGGACCGCGGCATGTTCTACGCCCTCGGCGGCAGTACGCTCTTCCGCGGGTTCGACTTGGCCGAGCGGCAGGGTAGCCTGCTCTGGGTCGGGAACGCCGAACTCCGTCTGCCTCTCGTCCACGACGTCGAATGGGACGCATTCGACCGTGTGGCCGGAGTTCGAAATATCTGGCTCGCCCCGTTCTACGATGTGGGGGCCGTTTACGCGAACGGCCGCAGCGTCGATGGCGTGGCACACGCCCTCGGTTGCGGCTTCCGGGTCGACCTCGCCCTGTTCAGCTTCATCGAACGGGCCACCGTCCGCTTCGACGTGGCCAAAACTATCAACGCGAACACCCCGTTCCAGTTCTGGTTCGGAGTGCAGCACCCGTTCTAAGGTCACTCCGGCAACGGCTTGCCCTTCGTTTCCGGAGCAAACCAGATCAGAACGAAACCGATGAGGTAAACCCCGGCGGCGACGGAGCAGGCCTTGGCATAGTCGTTGTCAAACACTTTAAGTAATGCCCCGGTTTGCAGGGAGCCGATGGCAGCGAGGATGCGTCCGAAATTGAACCCGAATCCCTGTCCTGTCGCCCGCATGTCCGTGCGGAACAATTCGGGAAGGTACAGCGGCAACCAGCCGTAGAATGCGGCGGTGATGAAACCGACGAGACCGGCCGAGATGAGGAACGCGGTCCCAAACCCGGTGTTGAACGAATAGAAACCGTACAGCGTGACGGCGGAGAGAACGCACAATGCCGCGTACACTGGCCGTCGGCCGAACCGCTCCCCTTGCACAGCCGCCACGTAGCATCCGGCCGCCGCCGCTACCGCCGAGACGACTTGGGTAATCGGCTTTGCGTCCGGATCGGTTGTCAGCTTACCTACCCAGGTGTAGACCCACATCACGCCGCCCCAGGTGGCCAGGAGCGGCACGCCGCTAAGTCCGGCCGATAACAACATTCGCTGGATCGTTGCCCGACGGTCCTTGAGCGAGATTCCGGAACGGGACAGATATCGCCACGCGGGGAAAAGAAAACACGCGGCGATAACCGCGAGTCCGGCGATCGTGGCAACAATACGGATATCGAATGTCAATTCGACGGCCCAGACGGTAATGATTCCCGCTCCGAAGGCGGCACCGATTAGCACCGCCATCAAATCTTTACCCGACCAGTGGCCGGCTTTGCCGGCCTGCTTTTCCCGTTGCCACTTGTCCGATTCGGGAACGAATAGTCGAATGAACAGAGTCAGCACGGCCGGCACGGCGCCTACGAGCATGAGCAGCCGCCAGTTTCCGAGTGCCGTCAACTCGCCAACCTGTATCACCTGCCCGTTCACGCCCAGCCGATTCAGCCAGAGGGAAGAGAAACCAATGATCGCGTATCCGAGGTTGCCGAAAGCTCCAATCCACCCGGCGAGCTTGGCCCGGGAAGTGTTGGGCCAGAGTTCCATGACGAGGGCAACGCCGAGGGCCCATTCGCCGCCCATGCCGAGGGCCCCGAGGAAGCGAAGCACTGCCACCTGTTCCGGAGTTTGGGAAAAGCCGCAAAATCCACTGCATCCGGCATAGACAAGTACACTGAGTGTCAGCGCTCGCACCCGGCCGAACTTGTCGCCGAGCCAGCCGAAAAGAACTCCGCCCGTTGCCGCTCCGACAAGGAACCCGGCGGTGATGACCCCGTACCATTTTCCGATTACATTTTCTGGGGTACCCGGGCCGAGGAGGTCGCGGAGTGCGTTCGACCCGGTAAGCGGAAACAGCCCCATTTCCATGCCGTCGAACATCCAGCCGAGTAACGCGGCGAGAAGAGCCAGCCGGCGGCCCCAAAGAGATTTGGACTGTTCCATCAACATCCGCCCTTGCGTTCGGGGCCGGGGTAGCCGATCCTTTACGGATCGGGAGGATTCGCCATGCGGTTAACCCGGTTCGTCTTATGCACCGCCGCGATTGTGGCCGGTGGTTCTGCCTGCGGTCAGGGTTTCACGCCCGAGGAAGCGGTCAAGCGGATGCAGTTGCCGCCCGGATTCACGGCCAAGATCGTGGCGTGCGAGCCGATGATCCGCCAGCCGGTGTCAATCGAATTTGACAACCGAGGCCGGCTTTGGGTGCTGCAATACCTGCAATACCCGAATCCCGCCGGGTTGAAGGCTGTGAAGCAGGACGAGTATTTGCGAACGATTTGGGACCGCGTGCCTGAACCTCCGCCGAAGGGGCCGAAGGGGGCCGATCGCCTCACGATCTGCTACGACCCGGACGAGAACGGACGGTTCCGAAAGTCGAAGGACTTTGTCACCGGGTTGAACCTGGCGAGCGGGTTCTGCATCGGCAACGGCGGTGTGTATGTCGTCCAGCCGCCATACCTGCTCTTTTACCCGGACAAAAACGAAGACGACGTGCCCGACGGCGACCCGGAGGTGCTCCTCTCGGGTTTCGGAATGGAGGACAGCCACGCCTACGCCAACTCGCTACAGCTCGGCCCCGACGGCTGGCTCTACGGGGCCCAGGGGAGCACCGTCACGGCCAAGATCGCCAACCCGGCGAACCCGAAGGAAGTGATCGAGTTCCAGCAGGGAATCTGGCGTTACCATCCGAAGACGAAGCGATTCGAACTCTTCGCCGAGGGCGGTGGCAACATCTGGGGCCTCGACTTCGACAAGCACGGTCAGATGATCGCCGGCACCAATTTCGGCGGCGTCGCCATGATGCACGTCGTTCAGGGTGGGTATTACGTCAAGAACTGGACCAAGCACGGGGCGCTGCACAATCCGCACGCCTATGGGTTTTTCGAACACGTCCCTTATACGGGTTTCAAAGGCGGCCACGTCACCTGCGGTGGCATCATCTATCAGGGCGGTGCGTATCCGAAGGAATACGAGGACCAATACATCGCCGGGAACCTTCTCTCGAATGCGATCTACTGGCACAAGATGGAGCCGAACGGCAGCACGTTCAAGGCTCACTTCGGCGGCGACCTTCTGGTCTCCAACGACACCTGGTTCCGGCCCGTCGATCTAACATTAGGTCCGGACGGATCCGTCTACGTCGCCGATTGGTACGACAAACGGGCCGCCCATCTCGACCCGATCGACAACTGGGACAAGACGAACGGCCGTGTCTACAAGATCGAATATCAAGGCACGAAACCGGTGCCGCCGTTCGACCTGCGGACGAAGACGTCGGCGGAACTGGTGGAACTTCTGAAGCACCCGAATGCGTGGTGGCGGCGGCAGGCGCGGCAGTTGTTGGGGGAGCGGAAGGTTTCATCGGTTCGGAGAAATCTCCGCCCTTTGATCGAAAATGAAACGGGAGATGTGGCACTGGAAGCACTTTGGGTCTGGTATTCGTTGCTCAGCTGGGATTATTCCTTCCCCGCCGAGCATAATAAAAAATGGATCGACCCATATCCGAATAAAGTCAGTACTCATCCGAATGAGTATGTCCGGGCATGGGAAATACGCTTGCGTGGGCGTCTAAATGATGACCATGACTATTTGAACGAAAAGAGCCCGATCGTTTTGGCTTACACCCTGTCTGCAATGAAAAGAATTAATGAATACGATGATAATAACACAGGAAACAGTATCGATACGTTGTTGGATAAAATGGGAGTTGTAAATAGTATCAATCTAAATCCGACTGCCAAACGTGACACGTTTCTGCCGCTTATGCTGTGGTGGACAATAGAGCCTTTAACCCGAAAAGACCGACTCTCACCGCTGAGGGTCGTTCAATCCATAAAGGATCATGGGGTGGCGTCGAACTTGATTGTCCGAAATGCCACGCGGATCGTGACCGAATCGGAACCCGAGAATCTCGATTTGCTACTCGATTTCACAGAAAAAAGCGGTGATTCTTGGATGACCAAAAGTATGGTGGAAGGGATTGATCAAGGAATCAATCCGAGTTCGCTGTATGGTCGCATTGTCAGGCACAAGCTAATATCAGTGTATCAGAAGTATCCCGATCTGCCTGCCGCCAGGCGCGTACTTGCCAAAATCGGTTATGGGCCAGCCCTCAATGCCCTATTAGAGATTCTGATCAATTCGAAAGCAACGAAAAACGACCGACAACAAGCGGTTGATGCACTGCGTAGTATTTGTTCCCCCTTGACATTGGCACGCATAAAGGAACAGCTTCCGAACGTGCATGGCGATGAAATCGTAATTGGTTTTCTCA
>DASXPC010000184.1:0-24051 GCA_036493815.1 Fimbriiglobus sp.
TGAAATTCGGTTCATTTGTAATTATTACATGGAATCCAGCCGCGTGAGGGGGAGTAAGAGCATCGTGGGGCACGTTGGAAACGTGCCCCACGATGGATCACTTCGCCACCGGCACGAACGTCACGCAGACCGGTTTGCCGACCTCGACCACGGTGTTGGTCGATTTCGGCACGCCGGTGGTCTCGTCGATCTCGAAGACCCGGACATTGTCGCCGTCCTGGCTGGCGACGAGCATCCACTTGCCGTTCGGCGTCACGGCGAAGCAGCGCGGCGTCTTGATGGCGTCGCCGGCTTCGCCGACGGCGGAGAGAAACCCGTCTTTCCACAAGAAGGTGGCGATCGTGTTGTGGCCACGGTTCGAGACGTAGAGGAACTTGCCGTTCGGGTGCAGGGCGATTTCGGCGGTGCTGTTGCCCTTGACCGGTTTGCCGCCGGGGAGGGTGGAGAGGGTTTCGATCACGGTGCCCGTGGCCCCGCCGGGTTCCATTTTTACGACGTTGACGGAGGAGTTGAGTTCGCCGCAGACGAAGAGGAAGTCGGCTTTGGGTGTCATGGCGAGGTGGCGGGGGCCGGTGCCGGGGGGCATGACGATGTCGGCGTGGATTTGGGTGGAGACGCCGCCGTGGGCGGAGCCGGTGGGGTAGACTTTGACCCGGTCGAGGCCGAGGTCGCAGACGTAGACGTATCGGCCGTTGGGGTTGTAGTTGCCGCAGTGGGCGTGGGCGGCTTCCTGCCGGGCTTTGTCCGGGCCGGTGGTTCCGGCGTGCTGGTGGAACGACAGGCGGTCGCCGATTTCGCCGTCGGGCTTCAGGGCGAAGAAGGCGCAACTGCCCCCGGTGTAGTTGGCGACGACGGCGTGCGTGCCGGCCGGGTCGACGGAAATGTGGCACGGGTCCGCCCCGCCGCTGGTCGTCGCGTTCAGCTTTTTCAGCGTGCCCGTCTTCGGGTCGAGCGAATAGGCGTAGACGCCGCCTTCCTTATTTTTGCCGAGGTTCTCGACCTCGCCCACCGCGTAGAGGAATTTTCCCGTCGGGTGCGGCCAGAGGAAGGAGGGATTCGTGACCTCGGCCGCCAACTCCGGCTTTGTCAGCGTGCCCGTCTTCTGGTCGAATTTGCTGCAGTAGATGCCCTTGCTCTTTCCGCCGGTGTACGTGCCGAAGTACGTCCAATACACGTCCGGGTCGGCCGCGGGCAGTACGGGGGACAACAGGGCCAGGAAGATCGCCGTAAACAAGAGGCGGTGAAATCGCATCGCATGCACTCCGGGGGAGGTGGGGGATGTCTTCGGCCCCCGGGAAGATGATAATGTCTTGGCTGCCCAACCGGTACACCTTCCCTTTCGGATACCGCCATGACCCGCCTACCGCTCGTCCTCCTCTCCCTCGGGTCGCTCGCCCTTTCCGCCCGGGCCGACGGCTGGACCGACCTGCTCAAATCCGGCCCCGACTCGCCGTGGCGGGAGGTGGCGAAGGGTTGGATCTTCGCTCCGGATACGAACCTCGACCCGGCAAACCCGAAGAAACTCAAGGTGCGGGACGGGGCAGTGTGGGTCAACGGTAAGACCGGCCGAATCAAGGACCTGCTCACCAAAACGAATTACCGCGACTGCGAGGTCCACGTCGAATTTCTGATCGGCAAGGGGTCGAACTCGGGGATCAAGTTCCACGCCCTTTACGAAATCCAGATTTTCGACAGCTACGGAAAACCGCTCGACAAGCTCACCGGCAACGATTGCGGCGGCATCTACCCGCGGGCGGAGGACCGGCCGCGGTACACGTACCTGGACAAAGGCGTGCCGCCGAAGGTGAACGCGTGCAAGGCCCCCGGCGAGTGGCAGACACTGGAGGCGACGTTCCGGGCCGCCCGGTTCGATGCGGATGGGAAAAAGACCGAGAACGCGAAGATCGTGAAGGCGACCTTGAACGGCAAGCTCATTCATGAGAACCAGGAACTGAAGACACCGACGGGGAGCAACTGGGTGAAGAAGGAGTTGAAGGAAGGGCCGTTCATGCTGCAATGCGACCACGGGCCGGTGGCGTTCCGCAACGTACGCATCCGGGCGGTGACGGAGTGATCGCCAACTGCCGAGTGGTGCTGGTCCGGACGGAGTTCGCCGGAAACATCGGGGCGACGGCCCGGGCGATGGCGAATTTCGGTCTTTCGGACCTGGTGCTGGTGGCCCCGGTGGCGAACCCGGCGGCGCATCAGGCCCGGCTGATGGCGACGAACGGGACCCCCATCCTCGACGCGGCCCGGATCGTACCCGACTTCGATTCGGCCGTTGCCGACTGTGGCATGGTCTTGGGCACCTCGGCGAAAACCGTGGGGGCGTTCCGTGAAACCGCCTGCGGCACGCCGGACGAACTGCTCCCCCATTTCGTCTCGGCCCTCCGCGAAGGCCCGGCCGCTCTCGTGTTCGGCCCCGAGCCCCACGGTCTCACCACCGCCGAACTCGCCCGCTGCCACGCACTCCTTACCATTCCCACCCACCCGTCCTATCCCGCACTGAATCTCGGCCTCTGCGTCGGCATCTGCCTTTACGAGTTGCGGCAACATGCAGAGCGAGGTCGGGAAACCCCGCTGAAGCGAACCGCCGCCCCGTTCGCGGACTTCGACCGTTCGCTCGAACACCTCCGCGAGGCATTCGCCGCGGTGGGCTTCCTCCACGGCCAAAAGGCCGAGTCGCTGATGATGGCTTTTCGACACCTGCTGGCGAAGGCCGCCCCAACCCCGCAAGAGGTGAAGATGATCCACGGGCTGGCGCGGCAATTGCTTTACCAGGCGAAGCTAGTCGAGCGGCTTCAACTTACACCAGAAGACGTAATCCGTATCGACGGTCTTGCCGCTGAGGTCGGCGACGAGTGAGGCGATCTGCCCGCGGTGGTACCAGGCGTGGCCGAAAACCTGGGTGAGCACCCCTTCCACGTCCCAGCGGTACCTTTTTCCTTCGGTCGCGGTGTATTCGAATTCGTGGGCGAGGTCGGCATCGTCGAGCCGGGCGAGGTACGCGACCCACGCCGCCTCGGTGTCGGCCACCTGCTTCGGCAGGTCTTCGAGCTTGTTGCCCTGCGGGAACAGGCCCGGCGTTTCCGGCCAGTGGCCGAGCCGGTGCAACCACCGCCGCCGGGCCGCCACCAGGTGGGCCATTTTGTCCACCGCCTTTTGGAACCCGGCCGCCGACCGCTTCTCGGCGGGAACCGACGCCAGCATGGCCAGCGTCGCGGCGTTGCAGTTTCGTTCGTACTCGTACCACGTTCGAAACCGGTCCGCGAGTATGGTCATGGCACGCTCCGTCCGTTCGGGGGCTATCGATTCCGCCGCTTGATACGTTTGCTCTCGGCCAATAACGCTGCCCGCTCGTCGTCCGTCAGGCTCTCCCGGCCCGTGCGGGAAATCTTGGCCAGAATTTCGTCCACCCGGCCGTCGGCCGGTGCGGCGTCCCGGTCCGTACTCGGGGCTATTCGCAGCCGGGGACGCGGGGCGGACGCCCGGCGGAACTGGGGGACGCGGAGGGTGAACCGGTCGAGCCGCCACTGATACCGGTAATACAGGAACCCGAAGATCAACCCGCCGAGGTGGGCGGCGTGGGCAATGCCCGACCGGTCGCGTTCGCCGGCAAGCGACGTCAGCACCGGATATAAGTCCCAGATCACGTACGCGGCCATGGCGAACCGGATCTGCACCGGCAGGATCATAAACAGCAGGATCGTGTCGCGGGGGTAGTGCATGGTATAGAGCATCATCACGCCCATTACCGCACCCGACGCCCCGATGGCGGGGATCGAAATTCCGGTGTAGAAATCGAGCGCAATGTAAGCGAGGCCCGCGATGATCGCGGCCGAGAGGTAAAACAACAGGAATTCCCGCGGCCCGTACATCTGCTCGAGTGCCCGGCCGAACCAATAGAGGCAGAGCATGTTGAAAAGGATGTGCAGCAGACTGTGCCGGTCGTGGCAGAATGCGTGGGTGAGGAGCCGCCAGACCTGCCCTTTGTCGACCGTCTTGTACGGGTCGAGTTCGAGCCAATCGGTGACGAGCGAGATCTTTTCGGGCTCGGTCGCGATTTCGTCCCAATGTGATTCGTCGATTCCCGGATCGAAATTCGGGTTCTGCCGTTTGATTTTCTCAATCACTTCCCGCCCCGAGAGTTGGACCTCGCGGACGGAGAAAATTTGCAGCAGGAAGATGGCGACGTTCGCCAAAATGAGGTATTTGACGACCGGCGTATTGCCGAGTGCCCACGACGATGCGGTCGATTCGCGGTAATAATCGCGGTTGGCGATGCCCATGCCATCACTATCGGTGCCGCGGGCCGACGGGTCAACGCCTATCGACGCAGGTGCCGCGGTCGGACGGCTGCAATGGTGAGTCTATTTGTTGAACATGCCCGTTACCGCGAGGGTCGTCCCGCCGACGACGATCAGGGCGATCAGGACGCCGAGGACGATCCAGAGGTTTCGATTCGACCGTTGGTCCGCAACGGGCGCGGGTTTGTGTAACGCGGTCGGCTTGGCCGGGGCGGACTTCGGATGCACCGGCGGATTCGATTTCGGCAGGGACGGGAAGATCTGGCTTCGCGGGACGGCGAACGCACTCGACCGGCCGCCCGAACTCGGGGCGGAACTCCGACCGTCGAAAATGATCCGGGACGGCGTGGCCGCAGCCATCGAACCCGTGCTCGGCGCCCCACCCCCCGCCCGGCCGGGAAACCAAGAGCTATCGGGAAGGGATAAGGGCTGGGTACTCCACGGGGCCAAAGCGTCGATCACGTCCGCCGGCGTCTGGTAACGGTCCGCCGGGCTTTTCTGCATCATTTTGGAAACGACGTCGGCCAGGCCCTTCGGTACGCCCGTCAGCGGATCGGGGTCGCGCAACTGGTGGGCGAGCAGCTTCTGCGTCACCGACTGCTGCTCGAACGGGGCCCGTCCCGAGAGCAGGAAGTAGAGGGTCGCGCCGAGGCTGTAGATGTCGGCCCGGACGTCGATCTTGTCGGCCTGGATCGCCTGCTCCGGGGCGAGGAAATCGGCGGTGCCGAGGATCGATTTGCCCTGAAGTTGACGGGTCAGGTTGTCCTTGTCGTCGTTCGTGAACCGGGCGAGGCCCAGGTCGAGGATGCGGACGACTCCGGAATGATCGACGAGCATGTTGCTCGGCTTCAGATCGCGGTGGATCAATCCGCACTCGCTGATGTGTTGCAAACCGGCCGCGGTCTGGGCGATATAATTTGCCGCTTGCACGGCGGGAAGCGGGCCGATCTTCTTCACCAGGTCGTGCAAGTTGACGCCGTCCACGAACTCCATGATGAGGTAATAGAACTTCCCCTCGGCCAGATCGAAGTCGTGAGCACGGACCACGTTCGGGTGGTTGACCGCCGCCGCGGCCCGGGCTTCGCGGAGGAACCGGCTCACCGCCGGCTTATCTTCCCCGCCCCGGGCCGGCAGCAGCTTCATCGCCACGCGGTGCTTCATCACCGCGTGTTCGCACAGGTACACCTGACTCATCCCACCGCTGCCGAGCGGCTCCAGAACTTTGAACTTACCGATGAAGAAGTTGCGGTATCGACCCTTCAATAAGTGGCGGGCGTGGAAGGCCGTAATCAACCCGTCGGCGACCATTTTTTTCGCGAGATCGGACGGCGGAAAGTCGTCGGCGTTTGGAATCCCCTGAAGATATTCCTGCAGCCGGGCCGCATCGAGGAGCCCGCTTTTCCGGACGTAATCCACCAGGTTGACGGTCGTCGTAGGTGCCGGCATGGTGTCGCGTCGGGGTGGAATAAAGGGTGCCGGTCGATTCGCGACAAACGGGCGAGTACCGGCACGGCTCCACTTTGACTATAAGTTCAAATTCGCGGCCGGGCCGACCGGACAGGCTCGTTTTCGTTACGAAAGGGGCGCGGGTTTGGGTGCGGCGCGAGAATTGTTGCTTACTCAAAAACTATTCCGTTAAATCCGCTTAAACTGCCGGTCGAGCTCTTTGCGACTGAATAGCAGCGTCGTCGGCCGGCCGTGGGGACAGTGGTGCGAGTCCTCGGCCATTTCCCGAAGTTGCAATAGATAGGCAATCTCTTCCGCCGTGAGCTTATCGCCAGCCTTAACCGCCGCCTTGCACGCCATCGTGGCCATCAGGTTGTGCAAGAGCAGGTCCTTCGTCGGCGGGCGGTCTTTCGAGACGAGCACGTCCACGACGCCTTTCAGAATTTCCGCCGGCGGGCGCCGGGCGAGCAGCGTCGGATAACTTCCGAGTAAAACCGTATTCCCGCCAAAGTCGGCCACATCCAACCCGAGTTCGGCCAGCGATTCTTTCACTTCGACCACCGCGGCAGCCTGATCCGCGGGCAGATCGATCGGCTCGGGCACGAGCAGACGCTGCACTTCGAGCTGACCGTCCCGCACCCGCGTGCGGAGTTGTTCGAACAGAATCCGTTCGTGCAGGGCGTGCTGGTCGATGACGACCATCCCGCGGTCCGTTTCGAGAACGAGGTAGGCGTCGTGAATCTGTAACGCCGTGCCGGTGGGAAAGGACCATAAGTCGGCCGGTGTTTGGCTGGCGGGCTCCTCCATCGGACGACCGTTATCAATCCCTGTCGGTTCCGTCCCACCATGGGTGATTGGGTTGGGCTGGGCGGCCTCCGGTTGGACTGGGACGGTCTCATCTAATTTGTCCGGCCGCGTTGGCGGGGTTGTTGGTTCTGAAAATGGGAGCCGCGGCCGATTGTCTTCCGGCGGGCTCACCATCCAGCTTCGCGGCAACGGCGGCTCGGGATACGAAGCCCGATCCGGACGCGGACCGATGGGGACGGAATCGGGTACCGCCTCCAATCGCGGCACGAGTTCTTCCTGCAACAACCTTTTCTTGACTGTGGCCCGGACGAGCGAATACACGGCCGCGTTGTCTCGAAACCGGACTTCGGACTTGGTGGGGTGGACGTTGACGTCCACGGATTCGGGCGGGACCGCGAGGAAGAGAAAGCCGACGGCGTACCGGCCCGTCATCAGGAGTCCGCGGTACGCTTCCTGAAAGGCGTGGCCGAGGCTGCGGTCGCGGAACCATCGGCCGTTGACGAAGAGGTATTGCAGTTTGGCATTGCCGCGGTCGCAGGACGGGTCTGCGATGAAACCGGTAAGCCGGGCCGGGCCGGGACCGCTGTCGATGGGGTAGAGGGCGTCGCGGACGTCTTTCCCGCAAAACAGTCCAATGCGATCGCGCGGGTCGGCCGAGGGGGGCACGTCGTACACGGTCCGGCCATTATTCCGCAGTGTCAGGTGCAATGTCGGGTGAGCGAGGGCTAAGCGGGTGACCGTTTCGCACGTGTGACCGAGTTCGGTGGCCGTCGCCTTCAGAAATTTCTTCCGCACGGGCGTGTTGAAAAACAGGTGGCGGACGGTGATTCGCGTGCCCGGGCTGCCGTTCCAAGGCCTGACCGGGGAATGCTCGCCACCGTCGCAGGAGAGTTCGGCTCCGGTATCGCGGTCGCGGGTTCGGGATTGCAGCGTCACCTTGGCGACGCCCCCGACGGACGCAAGGGCTTCGCCGCGGAACCCCATCGTGCCGATGCGAAACAAGTCCTCGGCGTTCGACAATTTGCTGGTGGCGTGGCTGGCGAACGCGAGCGGCAGATCGTCCGGGTCGATCCCGCAACCGTCGTCCACCACGCGGATGAGTTCGACGCCGCCCTGGTCGAGGTCGATTTCAATGCGCGTACTGCCCGCGTCGACCGAGTTTTCGATCAGCTCCTTGACCACACTTGCCGGGCGTTCGATCACTTCGCCGGCAGCGATTTTCGTAACAACGTTTGAGGGAAGCTGGCGGATTCGCGGCATGGGAGAATTCTATGGGCGGACTGCGCGGATGCATTCGGACCGAGCCGGGGGGCGTGGGATCGGAAGAAATTTCCCGGTCGGAATTCTCTTGTGTCCGGGCGTGCCCGACGCTATTCCCCTCTCGGTTCATTTGGGGGAGGAGCGCATGCGTCGGATTTTCCTGGCCGCCGTGGGTATGGCGGGTCTCGTTACGTCCGCATGGGGCCAACCGCCCACACGGCCGATCCTCATCCCCGACCTCTCGCCGATTCCCGCCCAGAATGGTCTGCCGGCAGGCCGGGCGCAACCGCCATCGGCCCCCCGCCCTCTGCCGCCGAGCATTCCCCCGCAAGCCGCCAATCCGGGAACGAAGCCGTCAACCCCGGGCAAACAGGGGGAAAAAACGGGCCTGCCTCCCGTGTCGGACGTCGTGCTGCCGTACCCCGAAAAGGCGATCAAGCTCGACAGGGGCAGTCTGATCGTCCGCAAGGCGGCCGGCGGCTGGCAGGTGTGGGGCGGAAACGCGCTCGTGAAAAACTTCGGCGACGACCGCGACTCGGCGGAAGACGCGGCCAAGTCGATCCGGGACCTCAACCCGACCGAATGGGTAACGCTCGGCACGTCCCGCCCCATCGTCGGCTATGCCATCGCCGACGAACAGGCCCGGTTCGGCGCCTCTCCCAAACAGTCCGCGAATGTCGATCTCCTGTCCGTTCGCGCCGAAAGTCTACGCGGGGCCTGGGTCGTCCGAGATGCGAATAGTATTCTGCTGAACTTCGGCCCGGACCGGCGGGACGCCGAGCAGGCGGCCGCGGCGGCCAGGAAATACGGATTCAATCGGATCGGAATCGTCGGCCGGGTGGGATCAGATCCGGCATTTCAATTCTTCTACGCCACACCGGAAACGCAGCAGAAATTCACTCCCCAGTCCGCGGCGGCTCAGCAACTGTTTCTCAACCAGCAAATCCAAACGCTGCACCGGACAGGCGTGCCCGTGCCGGGGGTCGGTTTCATCGGCGAACGGGTCGTGATCGACTTGAAAAAAGTTGCCGTCCGCCGGGACGGCAACGGATTCGTCTTAGCGTCCGGATCGGACGTCCTGGCGAACTTCGGCAGTAACGAATGGTCCGCACGTGACGCCGTGCGGATCCTTCAGGAAATGCGGGTGACGGAATTTTGCACCGTAAGCGGGCAGACATTTTTTCTGGAAAACGGAAAGGTGCCGAGGCGGGTGCCGTTCGCGGCCCAGGGATTCGCGTTCGACTCCAAGTCACTGGTCGTGAAGCCCTCGGGACGCGGGTTCGGCGTGTTCGAACGCAACGGCCGGCAGATCTTCCCGGTCGACTCGAAAGCGGACGGCGAAAACCTCATCCGGACCGTGCAGGCTTTCGGCTTCAACCAGACCTGCCAGATCGGAATGGCCGGGCCGAACTCGCTCAAGTTCCTGGCGAAATCCCAGTAGTCCTACCAGCCAAGTTTGCCTCGGAGTTGTTCCAACCCGCCCGCGAGTGCCGAAGGTTCGTCGGCATAGGCCGTCGCGTCGTCCAACCGTTTGCCATTTGCCGTTTGCGTGACCGCACACGCGACCTTCCCCACCGCCGGCCGGGCGTCGAGCCGGTATTGCGGCTGCCCCCCGAGCATGACGAACACGCTGCCCTGAACGCCCGGGGTCAGCGACCCGCCCCGCTTCGCCAGCCAGTCTGGAACCGTCATCCGCTCGTCTCCTCGTTATTCCGGAAGGGGCTTGCCCTTGGTTTCGGGAAGGAAGGGGAGCACGGCCAGGCCCAGGCCGAAAATCGAACACATGGCCAACCCGGCGTAACGGAAATGCAAGTCCGGGGTCTGCGGCGTCTTGGCGTAAGCAAAAACGTCCGTGGTGAGGTAGCCAAGCGCGAGTGGGCCGCTGGCTGCGAGAAATCGGCCGACATTGTAACAGAAGCTGGTGCCGGTCGCCCGGAGGCGGGTTGGGAATAACTCGGGAAGATAAATCGCATACCCACCGAACAGGGCGAGTAGGCAAAGTCCCATGATGGCGTTCATCCAGACCACGTCGGTACGCGTTTTCATCTGGGTAAACACGAGGGCAACACTAGCGGCCGCGGCGATAAAGGTGATGGCGAACGCCGGCCGCCGACCGACGCGGCTCGCCAACCACGAAAAGCCTGTCATGCCAAAAAACGCCCCGATGTTGATCGCCAACGATGTGATTGCTGCCCAAATGATCCGCTGGCTGTCGGTGTACTGTTTCGCGTCCGCCCCGGTCAGGCCCAACGCTTCCGCCTCCTCCTTATACCGAGGATTGAAAATGCCCTGTTGCAAATCGACCGCGAAAAACCCGATCCCCCACAACCCGACCACCCCGACGAACGCGAGAAGCATCCCGAGGATTGCGTGCCGAGTGACGACCCCGCCGTTGAACAGTTCGGCATAGGAGCCGAGCTTTTTGCCAACCCCGGCGTCGGCAGCCGCTTTCGCCGCCTGCCAGGAAGCCGGTTCCTGGAGTCGCCGCTGGATGATAAAGACCAGCACGGCCGGAATGATTCCAATCAGGAACAGCACCCGCCAAGCACTCAAACCGACCGATTTCAGACCGTCGAGGTGGTGGTTCTGTTCGAGCAGGCCGAGAGCCATGAATAGCAGAGCCGCCGTGCAATTCCCGACCGCTGACAGGGCTTGCATCAATCCGAGCGTAAACGGACGGGCGTGCGACGGCATTGTTTCCGCCAGCAAGGCGACCGCTGCGGCAAACACCCCGCCCACTCCGACACCGGTCAGGAATCGATACAGACAATAATCGTACGGCGACTGCGAGAGCGCACTCAGCCCCGTGAAGATCGAGTACAAGAGGATCGTGTAAACGAGGGTCCGCACCCGACCGATACGGTCCCCGAACATGCCGAACACTAGCCCACCGGTCGCCCACCCGATGAGGAAGATGGACGTCGACCGCCCCGCCCACAGCTTAACAAGGTCCTTCAATTTTTCGGGGTCCGATTCGAGGCCACTGGTGAGGTCCGTCAGCGACATGACACGGGCCAGGTTAAATAACTGCTGGTCCAGACAATCCGCCATCCAAGCGATGGCAGCCACGGCGAAGACGAACCACTGATACCGGTTTAAGTCCTTTAAGCTCGACCACCCTTTGCGGACATCGAGGGAAGGCATCGTGACGGGATCGGCCATTGGGCAAGGTCTCACGGAAAAGGCGGACCCCACCGGTATACCCGCCGGTGTGGTGAACTGCCAGCGTTTCCCGGGGCGGCGGACGATTCCTCTCGTATGATGATTGTTTCCCATCGGGAGGAAGTGGGGATGGCCGGGCCGTTCGCGATCGGGTTTCTCGGGGCCGGGCAGATGGCGACCGCCCTGGCAAAGGGGTGGGCCAAGGCTGGGCTGCTGGACCCCACGCGGAGTCGGGCGAGCGATCCGTCGATGGCGGCCCGATCGGCGTTCGAACTGACGGGAATTCCGACTTCGGCCGTGAACGTCGACGTGGCGAAGGCGGCGGACGTAATCGTTTTGGCGGTGAAGCCGCAGATGATGGCCGGCGTGCTGGCCGAGGTGAAGCCGGTCGTTTCGGCCCATCAACTGGTGATTTCCATTGCGGCCGGCTGGACGCTGAAGGCATTGGCTGCCGGGCTGGCAAGTGGGACACGAATTGTCCGCGTGATGCCGAACACGCCGTGTCTGGTCGGGGCAAGCGCCGCGGCCTACTCGGCCGGAGCGAACGCCACCGCCGACGACCAGGAGTCCGTTCACCGCCTCCTCGCCGCCGTCGGCACCGCTACCGAACTTCCCGAACACCTGCTCGATGCCGTTACGGGGCTGTCGGGCAGTGGCCCCGGTTATGTGTTCGTGCTGATCGAAGCCCTGGCCGACGGCGGCGTCAAAGCCGGCTTGCCGCGGAACGTAGCGCAGGCTCTGGCCGCCCAGACCGTGTTCGGGGCGGCGAAGATGGTGCTCGAAACCGGCCAGCACCCCGCGGCCTTGAAAGACGCCGTCGCCAGTCCGGCCGGGACGACCATCGCCGGCCTTGCCGCATTGGAACGGGGCGGGTTTCGGGCCGCGTTAATAGAAGCCGTCGTAACAGCCACTGAAAGGGCTGCGGAATTAGGGAAGAAGACTTAACCGTTGATAAATCATGAATGAAGAACTCGTCCTCGTTTTCGATTTCGGCTCCCAGTTCGCCCAGCTCATCGCCCGGCGGGTGCGGGAGCAGAACGTCTTCTGCCAGATCGTCCGCAGCGACCTCTCGGCCGAGCGGGTCAAGGCGCTGAACCCGAAGGGCATCATCCTCTCCGGCGGCCCGTCGAGCGTTTATGAAGAGAACGCCCCGAAGTTCGACGCCAAAGTGCTCGACCTCGGCATTCCCGTTCTCGGCATCTGTTACGGCATGCAACTCATCGCCCACCACCTCGGCGGCGACGTCGGCGGGTCGTCCCAAACCCGCGAATACGGCCGGGCGACGCTGCGAGTGATCGACGCCAACACCCTCTTCCGCGGCTATCCCCCGGAATCCACCGTCTGGATGAACCACGGAGACCGGGTGCAAACCACCTCCGCCGATTTCGCCACGCTCGCCGAAACCGATACCTGCCCCATCGCCGCGGTCAAGCACCGCACCAAAGCCGTCTTCGGCATCCAGTTCCACCCCGAAGTCAGCCACACGCCCCACGGCGGTCTCGTCCTCGCCAATTTCCTCCGCGACGCCTGCGGCTGCACCGGCAGTTGGAAAATGCAGTCGTTCATCGACCGCACCGTCGAAGGCGTGAAGACCCGCGTCGGGAAAAACCGCGTCATCTGCGGCCTCTCCGGCGGCGTCGATTCCAGCGTCTGTGCCGCCCTGCTCGTCAAAGCCGTCGGCCAACAGGTCGCGTGCATCTACGTCGATAGCGGTCTCATGCGCGACGGCGAAACCGAAATGGTCCGCCACACCTTCCGCGACTGGTTCAAGGCCGACCTGCACGTCGTCGATGCGAAGGATCGTTTCCTTTCCGCGTTGAAGGGCGTCACCGACCCGCAGGAAAAGCGGAAGGCGATCGGCAAAGTCTTCATCGACGTCTTCAAGGCCGAGGCAAAGAGCATTCCGGACGCGAAGTTTCTGGCTCAGGGGACGCTCTACCCGGACGTGATCGAAAGCGGCGGCAGTGCGGACGGGCCGGCCGCGACGATCAAACTGCACCACAACGTCGGCGGACTGCCCAAGGAACTCGGCTTCGAGCTGGTCGAACCGCTCCGCGATTTATTCAAGGACGAGGTGCGAAGACTGGGTTTGGAACTCGGCCTGCCCGAGGACGTCGTCTGGCGGCACCCGTTCCCGGGGCCGGGGTTGGCCGTGCGGTGTCTGGGTGAAGTGACGGAAGAGAAACTCGCCGTACTTCGTCAGGCCGACACGATCTTCATCGAAGAACTGCACAAAGCCGGGTGGTATCGCAAAACCGCCCAGGCTTTCGCCGTGTTGTTACCGGTGCAATCCGTCGGCATCATGGGCGACGGCCGGACGTACGAAAACACCGTTGCTTTACGCTGCGTGCAAACGGACGATTTCATGACCGCGGACTGGTCGCGGTTGCCCGAAGACCTGCTCGCCCGTGTGGCAACGTCCATCATCAACAAGGTGAAGGGCGTGAACCGGGTCGTGTACGATATCAGCAGCAAGCCGCCGGCGACGATCGAGTGGGAATAGGTCGGCGTGCGGAATTCGGAGTGCGGAATTGAAGACATGACACGCGTGGATATTTGTGCATCGGACGACGACGAGACGATTGGTCGATTTCAATCGGTGCTGGCCGAGTTGGGTGGGATGCCGGACGACAATTGGCACGATTCGCCGCTCGGGGTCGGACTCATGCGATACCGTTTCGGTTCGGAGGAATTGACCGTGTTCCGCGACGCGTGGCTGGTCGACGCGGCCGGACCGGACGAATTGGTTCAACGGATTCTAGCCGCCCTTGCCGGGCGGCCACCGGGAGAGTGACATGCCGCTGAAGACGCTGGTGATTGCCACCCTGATGATCGTCGTGGGGGTTTACGGGTATACGAGCCAGGACCCGAACAAGGGACCGGTCAGCCCGACCGCCGCCATACCGGCACTCTTTGGTGTGATTTTTGCCGTTTGTGCGGTGCTTGCGTTTTCGCCGAGCCGGCGGAAACTCGCCATGCACGCGGTGGCCGTGCTCGCACTCCTCGGGGCCGTTGGTTCGCTTTACCCGGTCGTAAAAACGCTGGTGAAAGGGAACGACCTGGTTCTCAATTCACCCAAAACCCTGACCAGTCTCGGAAGTTCGCTGCTCTGCCTGATCCTGCTCGTATTTTGTGTCCGGTCCTTCATTGCGGCGAAGAAAGCTCGCCGGGCGTTGGCGAGCAACCCGTTCTGAACGGCTACTTCTCCAGTTCCGCCAGCCAGTGCAGGACGGTAACCGCATAATACGTCCCACCGACACTTGACAGCTTGCCCGGTTCGACGCCGTAGCCGCCGTCGGCGTTGCGGCACTTGGCGATGAACGATTTGAGTTTGGCGGGTTCGGTCGGTTTGACTTTCGTCATGGAGAGGAACCGCATCACTTTATACGTGGAACTGAGGTCTGAGTTCTTCGTCTTGCCGTACGCCCCATCTTCGCTTTGATCTCCCGCAATGTTCCTCACATTGATTGCGGATTCGTTCAACGTGACTCCGAGACGCATCAATAATGCACCGAGAGACCCGAACAAGAGACGATTTTCCGGACCGTTTACTTGTTCGCGAGTTTTATCCGCGTGGTCGATGGCAAATTTTATCCACTCTTCGCGCCATTTGGGTTTCACGTTCAACGCCTCGACTGCAGCCGCCCCCATCCTTACGTCCTCGAACGTCTTGGCATTCTCCTTGATGTATTCGAGTGCCTTCGGAAATTTCTCCTTCGGTACGCCGAACTCGACCGCGGTGATGACGCCGATGCTGGTGATGATCGCGTCAGGTTTTCCTCCCGGCTCGGCGAACGCCCCCGTCTTCGGGTCGTAGCACTTCCGCACGAACGCGGCCGTTTTCTCCTTGTCCGCAACCATACCGCCCAGGTAGCGCGTCACCTTCGCCGCCCCGTTGCACGCCCGCAGGCTCGGCTTGCTACTCGTATCGGCCTTGTACGCGCCCGTCTCGGCATCGTAGAGCGAGGCAACGTATTTCAGCGTCTGCTGACGTTGCCGCTCCTCCAGGAGCTTTGCCCGGACTTGGCGTTCGATCGTGGCCGTTTGGGCCTGGAGTGCGACTGGCAACGCGAAGAGGACTGCCAATGAGAGGCGTCGCATGTACGGACCTCCGAAGGGAATTATTAACCGGCTTTGGGTCGGAACGCTTTGACAACGGCTTCGTTGGTCGTGAGATACGGCCCGCCGATCAGATCCAGACAATACGGGATCGCGGGAAAGACCGCGAGCAGACATTCCCGAATCGCGGCGGGTTTGCCCGGGAGGTTGACGATCAGGCTCTTGCCGTGGATGCCGGCCGTCTGCCGGGATAGAATCGCGGTCGGTACGCTCTTCAGCGATACGGCCCGCATCAACTCCCCGAATCCCGGCATCATTTTTTCGCACGCCGCTTCCGTCGCTTCGGGCGTCACGTCCCGCACCGCCGGGCCGGTGCCGCCGGTGGTCACGACCAATCCACACCCGTCCGCATCGCACATTTGTTTCAGCGCGGCTTCAATGACCGGTCGGTCGTCCGGAATCACCCGGGCCAATGGCACCCACTCGCAGGAAAGAAACTCCTTCAAGCACGCGAGAATCGCCGGGCCGCCCTTATCTTCGTATTCGCCGCGGCTAGCGCGGTCGGAAACGGTGAGAATGCCAATTCTGGTCATGTGTGCGGGGTATAGAGTTCGGAGTGCGGAGGGGTCAACCACGGCCACCGCAAGGTTATATTCTAGTCCCTATTGCGCAATCCGAACTCCACACTCCACTCTTCCCATGACCTGGACCTTTCACTCCGCCGGCTCGCTGATCTTCGGCCGGGGAATTCTTTCTCAACTCGGAAGCGTCGCCGGCAGGCTCCGGGCGAAGCGGGTCTTCGTCGTCACCGATGCCGTTCTGAAAAAGGCGGGCCTGGTCGCACAGGTAACGGCACCACTTGTCGCGGCCGGGGTGACGGTCGAAGTGTTCGACGGCGGGCAGCCCGAGCCTGCATTAGCCGTCATTCGCGATGCGACCGCGGCCGCCCGGTCATTTCAGCCCGACGCCGTCCTCGGCCTGGGCGGCGGGTCGAATATGGACGCCGCCAAACTCACGGCCCTCGTCCTCGCGCACGGTGGAGACGCGACCGATTACGTCGGCGATTGCCGGGTGCCCGGCCCAGTCACGCCGCTCATCTGCGTGCCGACCACGGCCGGGACGGGCAGCGAAGTCTCCGCCGCCGCGGTGTTCACGGACACCGACAAGAAGATCAAAGTGAGTTGCCTTAGCCCGTTCCTCCGCCCCGCCGCCGCGGTGGTCGATCCCGCCCTCACCGACAACTGTCCCGCCAAGATTACCGCCGATTCGGGCATCGACGCCCTGACGCATGCCGTCGAAGCCTACACGGCCGTGGATCAGGCCGAGTTCCTCTCCCGCCCGCCCGGCGGCGAAACGGTTTACCAGGGCAAAAACCCGATGGCCGACACCATGGCCGAAAAGGCGATCCGCCTCGTCGGCAAGTTTCTGGTGCGGGCGGTGAAGGACGGTGCGGATCGCGAAGCCCGCGACGGGATGGCCCTCGCCGCCACCCTCGGCGGCCTGGCGTTCGCCAACGCCGGCGTCGCTCTGGTCCACGCGATGGAATACCCCGTCGGCGGGGCCGTGCACGTTTCGCACGGGGCCGGGAACGGACTCTTGCTGCCTCACGTCATGCGGTTCAATCAGTCGGTGCGGTTCGAAGCGATGGCCGAGATCGCCCAACTGCTGGGATACCGCGACCCCCAGGCAACGCCTCACGAGCGGGCCAACGAGGCGATCCTCGTCGTCGAGAAAATGCGCGAAGTCATCGGCATCCCCCTGCGGCTCCGCGACCTCGGCGTCACCGAAGCCATGCTCCCCGCCTTCGCCGAAAAAGCGTTCGCCATCAAACGGCTGATGCGGGTGAACCCGCGTTTGCCGCAGTCTGCCGACGACATTCTGGGCGTCTACAAAGCAGCGTTTTGAATCGTTTTCCGTCTAAAAAATGAGGAGCGATTGATCCGGCCCAACCGCAAGACAAATGCTCTACCCACTCCTCTTCCGACCGCTCTTGTTTCAGCTCGACCCCGAGCGGGCACACGAATTGGGGCTGTGGGTTGCCCGACACCTTTCCGAATCCACTCTCCTTTCTAACCTCGTTCACGCCGTGACCGGGCACTCGCAGCCCATTTGCGTGGCGGGATTAACGTTCCCAAACCCGGTCGGCCTCGCGGGGGGGTTGGATAAAAATGGCGTCGCGGCCCGGGCGTGGTGGGCGTTCGGGTTCGGATTTGTGGAACTCGGCACGGTGACGCCGCGGCCGCAGCCGGGGAACCCGAGGCCGCGGATGTACCGCATCTCGGAGCGTCAAGCGATTGTCAATCGAATGGGGTTCAACAACGAGGGGGCCGCGGCACTCGCTGCCCGGCTGGCCCGAACTTCCCGGCCCCTCTTCCCCATTGGCATCAGCATCGGGAAAAACGCGACAACCTCTCTCGACCGGGCGGCCGACGACTACGCCGCGGCCGCGGCCGTGGTCGCCCCGCACGCCGACTTCGTTTCGGTGAATGTCAGTTCGCCCAACACGGTCGGTCTCCGCGGCCTGCAAAACCCATCCGATTTGGCACAGCTCGTCGCCGCGACGAAAGCCGTCATCGGCGGCAAACCGCTCTTCGTGAAACTCGCCCCGGAGCTCGACGGCGATTCTCTCCGCCGCGTGCTCGACGCGGCCTGCGGAGCCGGGGCCGTGGGCATCATCGCGACCAACACGCTGGCGCAGTTCGATTCCGAAGGGAAGCCGCTCGGCGGCCTGAGCGGCCCTCCCTTGCGGGAGATTGTCCTTCGCCGGGTCGAAGTTTCGCGCAAGCACGTGGGAGATGCGGTTGCCGTCATCGGCTGCGGCGGAATTGATGACGTGAAGAGTGCCCGCGAAATGCGGAATGCCGGGGCGGACTTGATCCAAATCTACACCGGCCTCGTGTACCGGGGGCCGTTCCTGCCGGCGCGGCTCGCGCGGGGGCTTCACCCCACCGGCAATTCCAGTCGGAAGCCGGCCCCTACTCCTCCTTCGGCTGGGCGATAACTTAGCGTCCCGCCGAGGAGGTCGGCCCACTGCTTGGCCAGTGCCAGCCCGAGCCCGGCCCCGCCGGCGGTGGTGTCGGCTTCGGTTCCGCGGCGGAACGGACGGAAGATGCTCCGCCGCTCCGCCGCCGGCACGCCGGGGCCGCGGTCTTCCACTTCGAACGCGATCCGTTTCCGCCCCGACGGCTTCGCCCAGACCCAGATCCGCGGGTCGGCCGCGTCCCGCGTGTACTTCCGCGCGTTGTCGATCAGGTTGCCCAGCACCTGCTCGGCCATCCGCGGGTCGGCACACACCAATTGTCCCGGCGGCACGGTGCCCATGACGAGCAATTCTTTCCCGTCCGCCGCCACCCGCTCGGCCCAGGTTTCTTTCACCCGCTCCAACAATTCCGACACGAGCACCCGTTCCCGGACCACTTTGGCCGAGCGGCGTTCGAGCCGGGAGAAGTCGAGCACGTTTTCGATGAGACGGTTCAACCGGTCCGATTCGGTCGAAAGCGTGTTCAGATACTCCTGCTTTTTCGCCTCCTCCTTCACCATGCCCGTCGTGAGCATGTCGAGGTAGAGACGCAGGCTGGTGAGCGGCGTGCGGAGTTCGTGGGTGACGGCGGAGACGAAACGGATCCGGCGTTCGGAAAGATCGACGAGCGACCACCCGCCGAGCCAGACGGCGCCGAGGGCGACGAGTGCGGCGATCCAGGCGAGGGCGAGACCGATGCGGAGCGGCGTCCAGCCGACGGGGGGCAGTTCCGGGGCGGGGCCGGGGTCGAGTTCGGCGGGGATGGCCGCCATGGCCCGTTCGGGCACGGCCGGTTCGCCATCGGGGATGGGGTGGAGACTGGCGGCCGGGAACAGGTCGGTCACCTCGGCTGTCAGCAGATCGCGGAGGGCGGGCCAGTCGATGACAACGATCTGGAAGACCGTCTTGCTGGTGAGGGTGACGGCCCGGGCGAACAGGAGGTGGCTCGTGCCTTCGTTGTCCGTCAGCCAGAACGGCCGCATGGTGCGGATGTGCACCCCGTCCGGCGGGGCGCGACGGGGAGCCGCGACGGTTTTTTGGGCTAGGCCGGCCGTGAACCGGTCCTTGCCCGCACCGAACAGGCGATCTTGTTCCGACGGCACTTTCAAGGCGGGCTTGGCCGCCCCGGCCAGCTTGGATGGGTTCGGTTCGTCTTTCCCATTGGCCCTGTTTTTACTGAGTGATTCTTTCTGTGGTTCGGGTCGTTGCGCCTTCGGGGCGGGAACCTGAGCGGGCGGTTTCGTGGATTCCTTCTGATCCGCCCGAGACTTTTTGTCTTTGTATCGCGGGTCTTCCTTCGCCTTGTCGCCGGCGACTTGCTTGGCTTCGGTTTTCTTCTCATTGACCCCGCCCGCCCGCCCGCCGAATCCGCCGCGGCCCCCGCCGAACCTGCCCCCGCCGAATCCACCCGCCGTTGAGGGCGGCGCGTCGGGCGAGCCCGATCCGCCGGGGCCGGGTGGCTGCGGGGGGACCACCCCGCCGAGTGCAGCTCCGCCAGAAGCAGCTCCGGGCGCCGGCATCGGCAGGTTTGGCACATATTGCGTCGCCCCGCGAGACCCGCCCGACCGGGCCACATCGTTCGCCGCGGCGTCTCGTTTGGACTTTTCCCCTTCGCCGTTTGCTCCCGGCTTCCCGGTCGGTGTTCCCGCTTTCTGATTCCGCGGCTGCGCTCCGAGTTGCTCTCCGTTGGCGGCAAGGTTCCCGTTCGGCTTCGCCCCCTTCTCACCCCCGCCCTGGGGCGGAGCCGAATTCGTTTGTAACCCTCGGGTCGCATTGGTCACGGCCGAATTCGATACGACTGCCGGAGGAATCAGTACATTTCGCTCGAGACTCGCAGACGGTGCAGACTTCGGCGCGGCACTCAAGTACGATGAGAATTGGTCCGCGATCCGCTTGTACGACTTCCATCCGGTCATTCCTTCCAACGCGTTCCACCAATCCGGCCACAGCAGGGCTGTAATGGTGACCGGTGCGGCCGAGCGGTTCGAACTCCCCTCTTCCAGGAATGCCAACTTGGGAATGACCTCTTTCGGCGGGAAGACCCGGTTCATCTCGGCCAGCATGGCCCGCCGCTTCGGGGTCACGCCCGCGAGGTCGAGCCACAACGGTTCGCCGCGGAGTTTTTGGGCAAGGGCGTCGGGTATCACCTCGGGAGATTGCCAGCCCAGATCGGGGTCGAGTTGGGCGTGGAGCAGCATCCAGGGTTCGGTTTCGTTCGACGAGAGCGGCGAAACCTGCCGCAACGTCGACGCCGGACCGTTCGCCGAGAGGCCGGTGTTGAAGTTGGACGAATTCGGCAGATCGGACGGGGAAAACAGGGCGGTGTAATCTTCGTACTTTCGGAAATTCTCCACGCCCAACGTCGGGAGGAGTTTGCCGTCCAGCCGCCAGAGGGCGAGGCGTTCCTTTCCCGCCCGGTCGGCATCGGCGGCGGCGGATCGCTGCGCCGTCTCGACCCCGAGCGAGGCATACGTCACCCACCCGAGCCCGCCGATCACGAGGCCGGACACGAGCAGAAACAGCAGGCACCGGCCGAGCGGGCCGGGCAGGCGGCGGGGCGTCATACGGTCGCCCCCTCGGGCACGGTCAGACCCGGGCCCGCCATGTACCCGTGGGCCCGGACAGTGATGATGGCCTCGGCGTGGTCCTCGCCGGAAGGGTCTTTCAATTTCGCCCGGAGCCGGGCCACGTGCATGTCGACCGCCCGCGTTTCCAGTCCGGCCGTGCCGATGCCCCAGACCTTCACGAGCAATTCGTCCCGCGACACGGCCCGGTCCCGGTTCGAAACCAGATAGCGAAGTAGCGAAGCCTCGGTTTCCGACAAATCGGTCCGTTCGACCTCGGACCAGCGCACTTCGCGGCGGTTCAAGTCGACCGTCCCGCGGCCGACGGCGGCCGTCGACACGTCAACCGCCGGTTTGAGCGTGCGGCGTAAAACCGCCTCGACCCGGGCCAGCAATTCCCGGGCGCTGAACGGCTTCACCACGTAATCATCCGCCCCCATTTTCAACCCTCGAACGCGGTCTTCTTCCCCGCCGCGGGCGGTCAGGATAATCACCGGCCGGGCGGGGCAGACCCGGCGCAGCTCGGCCAAAACGTCCAACCCGTCCCGCTTCGGCAGGACGAGGTCGAGCAACACGAGGTCGACGCCGCCACACTGCGCTTCCTGCAACCCGACCGCCCCGTCGGCCGCCTCGGTCACGTCGTACCCGGAGAGTCGCAGGGCGTCGGCCACGCCGCGACGGATCGCCGGTTCGTCCTCGACCAACACGATGCGGGCTTTGGACATGGAAACCACTCCGGGCGAACGGCCCCAGTCAAGGGGCCGGTAATCACGGTTCCAAACTGTCATTTTACCTTATGCGCAGCGGTTCCTGACCGGGGCCGTTCGCCTAATCGTTACTTCGCCTGGAACGCGGCAATGTTCACGTTCTTGTCGAGTTCCAGTTTGAACTGGTAGTCGAGCGTGAACGCGTTCCCGCCGTTCTGTTTCGGATCGACTTTCACATCCCACCGGAGTAGGTTTTTCGGCTTTTCATCCCGGACGTACAACGCGTCGGTGCTGAGCGGTGTGGATTTATCCGGCGTCATCGACACGGCAATGGCCTGGGCGGCCTCGGCGTGCGGCATCCGGTCCCACACTTGCACGTCCACCGGCGTCGTCTTGTAGCTCGACAGGAGAATGCGGTAGTCGAACTTCAGCACCTGATTGCCCCCCTGGGTCGTCCGGGTCTTGTCGATCAGTTTGCGCGTCACTTGCAGTTGCGGGTCGACGCCGAAACCCACCGTGAACGGCTTTCCGACGGCGACGAGCGGCATCTTCGTCTGCCCGACAAAATCCGTTCCGATGTACATGGTCGCCTCGCCGGCGAGAAACACCATCTCGGTCGTGTTCGTCAGGTCGGCGATCCGATACACGTTCGGGCTCAGGACCGGCACGGCCTTGTAATAAAATTTGGCGGCCAGGTCGAGCCGGCCGATTTCGAGCACCTGTTCGTCATTCCGGCTCGGCAGGGCCATCTTGGTTTTGAGGGCGTAGGCCACGCTCGGCTCGTCCCCGACGAATCCGCCGGCCAACTGATCCCCGGCCTGAAGTTCCTCCTTCGTCAGCAGCAGATCGCGATACTGGTCGATGGCGGCGGCGTCGTTTGCGTACCGCCCGCCTGCTTCAGCCTGGGAGGAGTTGAAATTCTGCACGGCCTGGCCCTTCAAGGCTTTCGACCGCTCGGCGAGGTCTTTGAGGAGAGACGTTCGGGACGGCATGGTCGCGCCGCCGCGGCCGCCGCCACCCTGCATCCCGCCAAATCCGCCGGGTCCGGCCGGTAGGTTCGAGGGCGGCATTTGCCCGGCGACGAGCGTCCCGCCACTACCGCCAATGGCCAGCTCCAGAGCGCGAAGGTCGGGCGGAGATGCGTTCAACAAGGGCTGGGCGGTGGAGAGGGTAATCGACACGCCGTTCCAGTCTTCGCCGGTCTTTTGCGATACACCCGCCAGATATTCGACTGTGACCGGGTCGTTCGCCTTGATACCGGCCCGCAACTTGTACTGCGGCCGCCAAGCCGCGTCCGCGACGAGGTAATTCAGACGGAGCGACACCGGCCCGGCCTTGGTTTTGTCGATGACGATTATCGCGTCCCGTTCGGTGCGGGCCGGACCGTTTGATTTCTCGGCAAGAAGCCGTTGCTGGAAGGCGATCTCGGTTTGCAAATCTTCGATCTGCTGTTTGGTGCCGACTTCATCCGCGATCAGTTTGCTGCGATTCTCCCGGATGAAATTGACGAGCGAAATCGTTTTGTCGCTGTCGAGTTTGCCCCCATCGGTCAGGTGAAGCAGCGTGGCCGTGGTAAACGTTTCGAGCTTGGTCAGCAGAGCGGCGTTCAACTCGGACGCCCTAATTTCTCCCTGCAAAACCTGTAATTTCCTGTTGAGTTCCCGGGTTCGGGTTTCCAGTTTCCGGACTTCTTCCCGCGTATCTTCGGCGATCGCCCGGGTGCGAAAGCGGGTGGACATGACCCGGATGCCGTCGGCCCCTTCCGCGTAAAGCGAACTCGGCATTGTGGAAGTGGGCAGCGGCGAAACGATGACTTCCGTCTGCCCGATTGCGTCGGGTGGGGTGACCTCGCGGGTGACGAGAGCCGTGGTCTTATAGACGGTGACGGCCGAGACCCGGCTCGGGGCCGACTTGACCCCGGCCGGTTTGGCGTCCTGGCCGAACGATGCCGTCGCCGCAAGAGCGGCCGCAATCGTACCGAGTATCGAGCGCGTCATGGAAACTCCTGAGAGGGGGGGAAGCCCCCGGACGAAAATCCGGGGGCAAATGTTCGGTCCGTGCCGTCACATTCCGTTTTACTTCTTCCCCGGAGCTTCGAACCCCACGGCAGTCGCCTGCGTCCGGATGATCTGTTGCAGGGCCTCGTCGAGGGCCTTCTCGGCGTCGGACTTGGGCAGCTTCTTCCGGGCTTCGTCGATGTACTTCTGCCGGCTCGTCGAGAGTTCGCCGATCTTTTTCTGCACTTCGGCCCGTTCCTCGGCTTTCTTCTTCAAATACGGTTCGCGGTCGGCGGGCTTGAGTTTTTTCATCTCGTCGCACAACTCGTCTTCCTTCAGCGACTTCACGTCGAACTTCGGATCTTCCTTCATGCGGTCGATCAAATCCCATGTCGAGTTGCGATAGAGCGCTCCCGCCTTGGCGTCGGCCCGGCCGAGTATGGCGGCGTTGGCCGCCCCTCCCGGCGGGGCGGCCCCGTTCGCAGCTGCATTCTTGTCCTGGGCCAACTGGTTCTCGGCCTTTTTGGCCCCGTCCTTCCCGTAGGCTACGTACGTCTTGTTCAGCTTCTCGTTCTGCGTAAGAATATCCTTGTCGAAGGGTGTCGCGATCGTCACCTCGGCCGCGGCCCGGTTCATGTCGATGCTGGCATACTTCCCGCCACCCAACCGGGCATAGGTCCGCCACCCGACCGCCTCGGGGTGGTTGGTGTCGCCGCAATAAAT
>DASXPC010000185.1:0-4972 GCA_036493815.1 Fimbriiglobus sp.
GGCCAACAACAGCCGAACAACGGCTTGGGCCTCCGGCGGCCACGACGCCATCATCTCGTCCGTGACGACGATCCCCATGCCCAATCGTCGCCGAACGACAGAAAAAGCGCAAGATCAATTTGACGGGCTGTGAACGGTTACACGTTCGCCGGCCAGTCGATCAAAATCCGCCGCATCAATCCGCTCAAACCGCACCCGATCCCCCACCCGCAGGGGGAAGTAGCCGTCGGCTACGTCTACCAGCGTCAGCGGCGTTCGGCCGATAAGGTTCCACCCTCCCGGTCGCGGCAGCGGATAGATTCCGGTCTGCTTGCCGGTGAGGCCGACGCTGCCCGGCTCGACCCGAATTCGGGGGGAATCGAGTCGGGGGACGCCGCGGAGCTTTTCCGGGAGATAGCCGAGGTAAGGGAATCCCGGAACGAAGCCGATCGCGTAGACCGTGTACTCGGTGCCGAGGTGGAGGGAGATCACGTCGTCGGGTGTCAACTCGCAATACTCCGCGACCCGGGCGAGGTCGAGTTGGTGCTCGTAGCAGACGGGAAGGGTGTGGGTTTTCCCGCCTAAATTATCCGATCGTGTGTAGGTCTGCTGTGCCCGCACCCAATCGGTAACGCCAGTTGAGGAGATTCGATCCGGGTCGAAGAAAATACCAACGGTTGCATAAGCGGGAACGACGTCGATCAGCCAATCCGGATTCGATCGGCGAACGAAATGGGCAAAACCCACCGCCGCCGACTCGTCCGGCAAATGAGCCAACACCCCTACGTCGCCAAGGTGATTGATCAGCAAAGGGAATTCTCTACTTTTGCCCTGTAATTGTTGCGGCAGCAAAGTGAATTAAGACGGTCGATATCTATAATAATATCCGGTATAATGCTGGACGAAATAACCGGGCCGAAATCTTACGGTCGTCCAGTTTTCGGTACATTTCCATTCGTCGACCAGTTCATATCCCAATGATTGAAGAGAATTGCGCAGTTCATTCTTATTTATGATTCGATAAGGGAACCGAAATTTGCCGACACTTTGAATCGTATAATATGTGGCACGGTCCGTCACGGGAATCCGATTCACGAATAGGTGCTCGGGGCGCTTTTCCAGGGGTTTCAGCAAATCCTCAAGACCGTATTTCAGGTATTGCAGCGTGCCCGACGTGAGTAGGATTTCGCACCCTTTTACATCGGCGATTTCCGTGGTGAACGACAGGTGCGGGGCTTTGGTACTGTCCGTCTGCTTTCGCCCCAATTCCACGACGGATGGGACGTCGAAAACGGTCCACCGCAGATCGTCCCTGTACGGTAGAAACTTCCGGTATGTGTAATACGAGATTCCGACATTCCCACCCAAATCGAATACACTCCTGATGTGCGGCATCAGGGGATACATCCAGTAGAGCAGCGGGTAATCGCTCGGCTTGACGAAGCCAATCAGGTATTGATTCGCACCGGCCACTTCGTCGTGGTCGAAGCCGATGATTTTTCCGCGGGAAATCGCGGATTCTGCCGCTTCAAATGACGAATATATTCCACGCGTTGTTTTAATGCCGCCGAAGTTGATCGCTCTTGCCATATATTCCGCACCGGGGATGCTACGAATAAGATGCTTCATGGCAATGAAAAATAGACCGGACGTATTGGATCAATTCATTTCGCTTCACTAGCCTATCGTTTCGAGCATTCTGGAACCACTCGATTCTCTTTCCGAACCTATTTCGCTCTCTTACTCCGCTTTTGCCGACCCGATGCGAACGTCAAATTCCGTCCGGCGTCAGGATGGATAGACCGCAGAAGGGAATGGTCGGGTTTACCGTTCCTCTTTTTGCAGCAGGGACGATTCCCCCGGCAATGGATAAAGTTCGAGGACGTCGTATCCGGCTTCGACCATGCCGAGTGAACGGTAGGTCTCGATGGCACGGGTATTCTGCCGTTCGACGTAGAGGCGGAGGCCGATGACGGTGGGATCTTTCGCCGCCTGATCGATGATGTGTTCGTAAAGCCGGCGGAAGACCCCTATCCGCCTGGCGTCGCCCCGGACGTAGACGCTTTGCACCCACCAGAACCAGCCGTTGCGCCAGTCGCTCCATTCGTAGGTCACGAGGCACTGGCCGACGACCTCGCCGTCTTTTTCGGCGACGGTGTAGAACCCCTTGTGCGGGTCGGTGAGGACGGCCGTGACGCCCGGGCCGACCGCGGCGGGGTCGAGCCGGGTCTGTTCCGATTCGGACGCCAGGGCCTGGTTGAACGCGGCCAGAATCCCCGCGTCGGCCGGATCCGCACGGCGGATGGTCAGGTTCATGGTCGTTGCCGTGCGGTTGGAGGGGCGTTACAAAGGAAAAAGTAAAAAGGTTATCGGAAAAAGGAAGCCCGGCGAGTTCCGAACTTCCTATTACCTTCTTCCGATGGTCGTTTCCCCACCCGGAATGGGTCATGGACCTCCGCCCGTTCATCCGCGACATTCCGGATTTTCCCAAACCGGGAATCCAGTTCAAGGATATTACCCCGCTTCTGGCGGACCCGACGGCCTTCCAAGTGGCCACCGACCTGCTCTTCGTGCATTATGCCGGGGCGCCGATCGATGCAATAGCGGCGGCGGAGGCCCGGGGGTTTCTGTTCGCGGCTCCCCTTGCCTTGAAACTGCATTTGCCGCTCGTGCCGCTTCGGAAGCCCGGCAAGCTGCCCTACCGCACGTACAGTTTGAAGTACGAACTGGAATACGGCTCGGCCGAATTGCAGATGCACGTGGACGGCGTGACACCGGGCCAGCGGGTTCTTTTGGTGGACGATGTGCTGGCGACCGGCGGCACCATGCAGGCCGGGGCCAAGCTGATCGAGCAGGCCGGGGCCACCGTGGCGGGGTGTGCCTTCCTGGTCGAACTCGGGTTCCTCGAAGGCCGGAAAAAACTGACGGCGTACGACTGCTACAGTCTCCTCACCTACTAACTGGGAGCCAAATCATGGCCCGCGATGATTACGGTAGCCAGGACGACATCCGAGACGCTAAGAGTCGTGTGATGGCCCCGGCCATTTTTCTCATTCTCGTCGGAATCATTTCGATCGCACTTGTTGGCTACGGTGCCACGGTAGGATTGAGTGATTTCGACAACCAATGGGCGATTCAAATAAAGAAAATTGAAGACGACAATACAAAGACCGCAGAGCAAAAAAAAGAAGCCACTGACTTTATGGCGAAGTTGAAAGATCCTCTGAAAAATGGCCTGCCCATCGTTTACGGCATAGCAGGTCTCGTCGGAATTTTAACGGTATTTGCGGGTTGGAGAATGATGTCCCTTTACGGCCGCGGCTTGGCAATGTTCGTTTCGATTCTGGTCATGATCCCCTGCGTCAGTGGGTGTTGTCTGTTGGGAATTCCTGCCGGAATTTGGTCGCTAATCACGTTAAATAATGCGGTCGTTCGCCGCGGATTCAACACAGTCGCGGGAGGAATGCCGCGCCAAACCGATGACCTCGAGCCCGGGTTCGAGCGATGACCGTGGCCCTCGATTTTGACAAAGCCGGCGGTCTGGTGCCGGCCGTCGCGCAGGATGCTTCCACCGGTCAGGTGCTGATGCTCGCGTGGATGAATCGCGAGGCGTTCGACGAGACCGTCCGCACCGGCCGGGCAGTCTACTTCTCCCGTTCCCGCAACCGCCTCTGGCGAAAGGGCGAAGAAAGCGGCCACGTTCAGGAAGTGAAGGGCATTTTTCTCGACTGCGACGCGGACACGGTGCTCCTGAAAGTGACTCAAGTCGGCGGGGCGGCGTGCCACGAGGGGTATGCGTCCTGCTTTTTTCGCGAAGTGACCGGCAGCCAGCTTCGCGTCGTTGCTGAAAGGGTATTCGACCCGAAAGCCGTCTATGGGTCGAAAGGTTAAGGGCGCATCGCTAAATCAACCGGTATGAGTACCGTGTTGAAACTGGGCCTTCCCGCCGGCTCGCTGCAGGAGGCCACGGCCGAGCTGTTCCGCAAGGCCGGGTACAAAGTCACGTTCCCGAGCCGCAGCTACTATCCCGTCGTAGACGACCCGGAAATTCAATGCACCCTGATTCGGGCTCAGGAAATGGCCCGGTATGTGGCGGACGGGTCGCTGGACTGCGGCCTGACGGGGCACGACTGGGTGGTGGAAAATGAGGCGGTGGACCGGGTGACGGAGTTGACCGAGCTGGTGTTCAGCAAGGCGAGCCGGCGGCCGGTGCGGTGGGTGCTGGCCGTGCCGAACGATTCGCCGATTCAGACCCCGAAAGACCTGCAGGGCAAACGGATCGCGACGGAAGTGGTCGGCATCACCCGCCGCTGGCTGGCGGGACTGGGGGTGTCGGCGAACGTCGAGTTCAGTTGGGGCGCGACCGAGGTCAAGCCGCCGCGGCTGGCCGACGCGATCGTTGAAGTGACCGAAACCGGCAGCTCGCTCCGGGCCAACAACCTGCGCATCGTCTGCGAAATCCTGACCAGCACGACGCGGTTCATCGCCCACCCGGCGGCGGCAGCCCACCCATGGAAGCGGGCGAAAATGGACGACCTGGTCCTCATGCTCAACGGCGCGATGGCCGCCGAGGGGAAGGTCGGACTGATGATGAACGTCCGCAAGGCGGACAAGGCCCGGGTACTCGCGGCCCTTCCCGCCCTCCAGAAACCGACCATTTCCGAACTCTCCGACACGGACTGGATCGACGTCATGACGATCATCGACGAAGAGAAAGTGCGGAACATCATTCCCAAGCTCAAGGCGGCCGGGGCGACCGGGATTGTGGAATATCCGTTGAATAAGGTGATCGATTAGGCCGGCCATCCCCACCCGAAAGCCCACACTCCGATACAATTCAAGATTCCGCTCCGCCCGCGACGAAAGTGCCGCATGTCCCGCTCGACCGCACTGCCCATGTCTTCACCGACGCCGACCGTACCCGCCGGTACGAAAGGCTCGTTCGCGTTCGTGTCCCTCGGCTGCCCGAAAAACACCGTCGATTCCGAACGGA
>DASXPC010000186.1:0-4904 GCA_036493815.1 Fimbriiglobus sp.
TCCGCGCCAAGTGCGTCTCACACGCGCCGGATTACGGACGGCCGACGGGGTGTCCCGTCGCCGCGTGACGGAGCGAATACTCCCCCTCACGCGGCTGGATTCCATGTAATAATTACAAATGAACCGAATTTCAGGGGTTTCGTTGCACTGTTTACAATGAAGTTGGCAACGTGAGGGGGAGTAAGGACGAGGCGCAGTACACTGTGCCGATGCTTTTTGACTGGAAGCAAGTTCACGAGGATTGGCTTCGAAATGGCGGCATCGTACCGGCGATCCCCGAATTTTCAATCAAAACACTCAACGGCTTCACACTACCAGACGTTCCAGGAACGATTGCATTGAAAGAGTGCAAGGATCTACGCGAACACCGCTTCCAAATCCGAAACAATTCCCCCACTGTAGTCTTGATGATTGACGCGAAAATCCAAATGCCCGAACCGATCGTCGCCGCGTGGGGCCGGGAGCGGCCCGCCGGGGTCACAGTAGAATTCCAACCTGATCGGCAGGACATCATCGTTTCCGGGACCGGGAAAGTGACTCGGAACGGCCCACCGTTGGCGTCGAAGGTATTCCGGCTCCGCATCGACCGACTCCCGCCGGCGCACCCTGTCGAAATCGCCGTGTACACTTCAGTGAAAGCTCATGAAGATCATGACCTGTCGTTCGACACTGGGCCGTTCGCAGAATTTTATAATGGTGACTACCTGATTCATTTCATTGATGGCACATTCCAATTTGAGTACCGTGGCGCCACAATTATCAAGAAATTCTTCGCCCCGATCCATTATGATAAGGACACTCGGGCGACCTCAGTGATCGAGATTCGCGAAGACATAGGTGACTGGAAGCCAGTGGATTTTACGCTCATGTCGTAGAATACTGGCGCAGCAACGGCCCTCGTTCGATCCCGTGAAAGCCATATTCGGGAAGAATGCGATTAACCTTGAACCGGATAGATAATTCACAAGAAAGTGCTCCTTTCAACCCCGTCCCAAAAACCAAGTGTCCAGTCAAAGGGTGTGCATTGCGCTCTGGCGCAAAAGCGCAATACCAACCCCCGATATTTAAGCTGTGGCCTGAAATGCGGCCCGAAGACGCTCACCCCACCACCGTCATGGCCCCCAGCAACTCCCGCAGCTCGAAACCCGCCACGGCCGTCGCCGCGTCCGCCGCTCCGTAGTAGACGAGTAACTCCTCCCCCACTTCCACCATCCCCGTCGGGAAGACTACGCCCGGCACGAACCCGGTCTGCTCGAACTCCGTTTCGGGCCGCAGGAACGGCTCCGGGGTTTGCTTGAGGATCCGGGTCGGGTCGTTGGCGTCGAGCAGTACCGCCCCGGCCGCGTATTCACCGACGTCGCCCGGGTGGGTCGTGTGTCGGTTGCCGTGGTAGATCACCAGCCAACCCTCGGGGACGCGGATCGGCGGCGGCCCGGCGCCGACCCGGCCGGATTGCCATTCGCCGGCAGCGAGTTTCAAGGGCGTGTGGTTTCCCCAGTGGATCAGGTCTAAGGAACCTGCGACCCACATCTCGGGTCGGGCAAATGGCGATCCGCACACCGGACGGTGCAACGCGACGTAACTCCCGCCAATCTTTTCCGGGAACAGAACCACGTCTTTGTTCTCGGGACAGAAAATGATGCCGTGTCGGTCGAACGTGCGGAAGTCGGCCGTGCTGGCGAGTGCCGTGGCCGGGCCGTGCCGGGATACGGCCACGTAAGTGAAGTAATACCGGTCTTCGAGCCAGGTAATCCGCGGGTCTTCGACGCCGAACTCCTCGCATTCCGTTTGCGGTCGAAACGAGACGTCAGTAACTTCCCGCACCGTGCGGCCGTCATCGCAACGAACGACTCGCAAATGGGAAATGAAGGTGAGTCGAAGGATGCCGTCGGATTTGCGGCGTACCACTCGTGGGTCAATCATATCGAGTTCCGAATCCCGAACCCAGTCGATCATCAACCCATCGGTCGGATCCCAACGAGGGAGTCCCGAATACCCGGTTCGCTTTTCTCGTGGCCGTTCTGCCACGCGCACCAGGAGCACGACGTCGCTCTTCACCTTTACGGCCGCGGGGTTGAAGGCGCCAACGACCTCCACATCATCCCGGGATGGTGGCAGATCACGAGGACTGAGCAATAAACGAGTGGAACGGCGGCGCAGGCTCATTGTCAAACCTTTCCCAGCGCAAGAAGAACCCCGTAGCCGATTCCACATAACACAGCGATCACGAAAACGGAAAAAAAGAAAGTGAGAATTGGCTCCTGTCGGCGGACGTGTTCGACGACACGAAACTGATCTTGCGCGGCAGGCGAATCGGGCTTCCAGGGCGGAACGGTGAAACTTCCCTTCAACGGGTCACGCACGGCAGGGCTGCAGGGGTCGTGGTAGGGGCGAGATGCACCCTCATTCTATTCGTTCGCAAGCATTGGTTGATCAATTCCGCCGATCGGCACGGGCTGTTTCGACGGCAGTTTGATATTTCAGGCGAGAAGAGCAATGCAGGCGATGCACGAAGGCGTAGCAGCGTCAGGGTGAAAGGCACAGCTCGCGATGGAATCCGCGATCGAAACTCATGACGGATTGCGCGCTCCGGTCCGCCCCACCCGAAGAACGGCTATTTCGATCGGGCTTTCGCCGCCAGATCGGCGAGTAGTTTCTTAAATTCGTCGCGGTCACGGAGTGAGTTCAGGTCCGTATCGGTGGCATAAACATTCGGGTCGCGAAAGCCGCGCGAGACTGCCGTCCGAAGGTGTTTAACGGCTCTTCCTGCGTACTCGTTCGCTAAAACGGAACGCGCCTCCGTGGGAATCGTCTGGTCTCTGGTGGCCAGATCCGAACACCGCGCCAGGAAGCATCCGGCATTGTAAGCGTTCATGCCTTTCGGATCCGCGAGTGCGGCCAAGCGATCCGGATAGAGTGAAGCAACCGCGTGATCCCCGAGATTTACGAGGGTCCGGGGTAAGAATGTCAGCACACTGACCTCGGCACCTGAACCGTCCGGATCGCGAGCAAGGAGCTGAGGAGAAGCGGTCATCAACTTCTCCGCCCTCTCCAAAATGGTTCGGGCGCGGGGATAGTCCTTCTGAGTCTCAATGGTCATACCCAACCGCGCCAGGGTGAGGACAAGGCCACACAAGTTGGTCGGGGAATTCGAGTTCTCGGAGAATAATTTTTCCCACACCGGCAACGCGCCCGCCAATACTGTCTCGGCCTCCTTGAGCTTGCCGCCGACCGCCAATTCTTCTCCGAGGGCATAGCGAACCCGGGCGAGCAGTAACCGGTACTCGGTGACGGTCGGGTAATCGTCGGCGAGCCGGCTGGCGCTCGACACTGCATCGCGGTAAGCCGAAACCGCCGCGTCGGCCCGGTCGAGTCGGCCGTAGATGATACCGAGGTTGATCTGCGCCCGGACCATCTCGTGCCGATAGTCGGGCACGGCCGGAAAGTCGGTGGCGAGTCCCGCGAGTACGCCCAAGGCCTCTCGGGCGGGCGATTCGGCCGCGGCAAAGTTTTCGCGGTCCGCGATTACGGCCGTTTTACTTTGGAGAGCTTTTCCCAACCCGACCCGAACGCGGGGGTCGCGACTGTCCGGCGCCGCGCGGTAAAGCTTGATGGCGTCTTCAATGGCCTTCTCCGCCTCGCCTGGGCGCTGGGTGCGGCGAAGCACGACGAATAAATTGCTCAGGGCCCGGGCTTGCTCGAACCGAATGTCCGGGTTCGAGGGGTCCGCGGCGGCGAGTTCGTCGAGCTTCTCGGCGGCCGCACGGTCCGCTTTCTCCGCGGCATCCAGGTCCCCAGCCTGGGAATGGGCGTAACCGGCATCGGCTCGGGTCACAGCGGCCTGGTACCGAAAATTCCCATCGGCCGGCCCGGCTTCGGCCAGCCGGTTGTAGGCTTCTTCTGCCGCAGCTAACTCGGTCTGTGCTTCGCGGTATTTGCCGGTGTTCGTAAGGAGGTGACCTAACCGGCGACGGGCCGAAGCCGCGTTCGCGCGGTCCGACGGGGCTGGTAAGGCTACGAACTGAAGGGTGGCGGACCGGTAGTCGGCTTCGGCGGCCTTCAAATCCCCGAGCAACGCCCGAACCGATGCCAGTCGGAGGCGGGCGCTCGCCTGCATCCGCTTCACCGCATCGGTCTCACCTTCCGCGGTGGCGAGTTGGTCGAATTGGCTCTCAACCGTTTTAAGAAACGCCCTCTCCTTCTTCCCCCAGCTCGACTGGCGGCCGAGAAGCCCGTCCAGAACTTCATCGGTCAAGGTATACAACGCACGGCCGGCTCGTTCCGACGATCGTTCGGCCCGGTCGGTGGCGTTCTCCGCCCGCACCCGTTGTCTGTCCGCCCGTATCAATCCCCAAGTGGTGCCCACCACTCCGGCCAGAAGCGTCAAGAACAAGAGGCTCACGGCGATCACTTGGGGACGATTGCGTCGAATGAATTTCCGCATTCGATAGCCGGCGGTCGGTGGCCCGGCCGTCACGGGCTCGTGGTTCAGGAATCGTTCCACGTCGTCGGCGAACGCGGCGGCCGAATCGTACCGTCGGTCCCGGTTTTTCTCCAGCGACTTCATCACGACCCAGTCGAGTTCTCCCCGGACGAACCGACCAAGCCGGGCCGGCTCCGTCCCACGACTGGCGGCGACCGCCGGGAGCGTGTCCGAAGTGCCGAGCCGGCTACTCGGGGACGGAGGATCCTCTTCCCGGATCACCCGGAGGACCTCGTCCAGGGCCGCCTTCTTGAGGGTGTCACGGCGGATCGGAGTCGATCCGGTCAGGAGTTCATAGAGGACCGCCCCGAGGGCGTACACGTCGGCCCGCGTGTCCACGTCTTGGGCGTTCGGTCCGGCCTGTTCCGGGGCCATGTAAAGGGGAGTCCCCACGACAAATCCCGGCGTGGTGACGAGGGTT
>DASXPC010000187.1:0-14442 GCA_036493815.1 Fimbriiglobus sp.
GCCGCGCTCGCCACCTTGGGGGTGCCGAGCAGGAACTGGATGTAGTCGTCGGCCGTGGCCCGGGGCGGGTTCATCGCCCCCGTTCTACACCCGGCACCCCAGTGGCGCAAGGCCGTTTCGAGCCAACTGCGTAACTCCTAACACTTTGTTCCGGCTCGTCTTGCCCGCAATCAATTCGACCTGCGACCGCTTCACGCCGAGCCAGCCTTTCAGCACTTCGACCAATGCCTCGTTCGCCCGGCCGTCCTCGGGCGGGGCGGTGACGGCTACGACGAGTGCACCAGCCCGCTCCCCTTTGACTCCGTTCTTCTTCGCCCCGGGCTGGGCCCGCACGGCAATCGTTGCCCCCTCGGCATGGGGAAGAATCGTCACGCTCATTCGGATTCCAACCCGGCGAAAAGGGTGGTGCCGACACGGACGTGCGTCGCCCCTTCCTCGACGGCGACTTCGAAATCGTTGCTCATTCCCATCGATAGATAAGGCAGCGCCAGACCGGTCTGACGACGCAAGTCGTCCCGCAAGGTGCGGAGTTCGGCGAACGTCGGCCGACACGCTTCGGGCGCGACGTCGTACGCCGCCATCGTCATCAAGCCTTCGACTTTCACGCTCTTGAGTGTTTGCAGCTTGTCGCCGAGGGCTGGCAAGTCTTCCGGTGCGAACCCGCCCTTCGCGTCTTCCCGGGAACAGTTGATTTCGAACAGGACGGAAATCGGTTTGCCGAAGGCGTCGAGGGCATCGAGCAATCGCCCCGAATCGACGGAATGGATCATCGTGACGAGCGGGACGGTCTTGTCGATTTTGTTCCGCTGGAGGTGGCCGATGAGGTGCCAGCGGGCGGTTGGAATCGCGGCGGATTTCTTCCAGAGTTCCTGCGGTCGGCTTTCGCCGAGGTCGGAGATGCCGAGTCCGGGAAGCAGGGCCGCGACGCGGGGGGAGACGGTTTTGGTGACGGCGACGAGCGCGACGTCTGCGGGGGGTCGCGCGGAACGCGTACATGCCGCGGCGATCCGGCCTTGGACGGTGGCAATGCGTTCGGCAAGGCGGGCCTGCAGTTCGGCGTCGGTCATGGTATCACCCCGGCGGCCAGTGCATGTCGCGCCCGCCGAGCAGGTGCATGTGCAGGTGCGGCACCGTCTGGCCGCCGCGATCTTTGCAATTCACGATCAGCCGGTAGCCGTCGTCGAGGCCGAGTTGGGTCGCGAGCTTCGCGGCGACGAGGTGCAGGTGGCCGAGCAAATCCTTGTCGGATTCGGTGAGGTCTGCGTGCGTGGCGATCGCCTTCTTCGGAATGATCAGCACGTGCGTCGGCGCCTGCGGGTGAATGTCGTGGAACGCGAGGCAGCGGTCGTCCTCGTACACGATCTTCGCGGGAATCTCCCGGTCGATGATCTTCTGGAACAGGTTGACGGCGAGCATCTGCGGTCCTCGCGAAGCAATACCCATACGATAGCGGCTTGCGGAGGGCGGGGCGATGCCGTGGGTCGTGGGGATCGACGAAGCCGGGTACGGGCCGAACCTGGGGCCGATGGTGCAGGCGGCGGTGGCTCTGCACCTGCCCGACGATGACCTGGCCGGGTGGGAAACATTAAAGGCCAAAGTCCGGCGGTCGCACGAACCGGACGACGGACGGCTGTTGGTGGACGATTCAAAGAAGGTCTATTCCGCGGGGAGCGGATTCGACCGCCTCGCCGAAGGCGTGCATTCGTCGCTCGGAACGATCCCGAAGACGTTGGGATCGCTCCTCGAAATTGTCGCAGGTCCCGAATGTCGGGAACGACTGGCGGGCGAAGTCTGGTACGACCCCTTCGCCGAAATGGAATCGAAGGATTGCAATGCCCTCGGCGGGTGGAAACGGGCGATCCGCATCCTCGTCGTTCCGGCACCCGCGTTCAACGACGTCGTGGATCGAACGGGGTCGAAAGGTGCCGTGCCGGCCGACGGTGTCGGTCGCTTCCTTTCTCACGTGCACGAATCTCTGCCCGCCGGTGAACGGATCGTTGTCTCCTGCGACAAACTCGGGGGCCGCAACTTCTACGGCCCCATCCTCGCCGCCGCGTTTCCCGACGGCTGGCCGGTGGCGGAGAAGGAATCGGCCTCGGAGAGCCGCTATCGCATATTGAATCTGGATCGCGAAATCACTGTTTCATTCAAACCCCGAGCCGATGGCGAAAGCATGTGCGTGGCCCTGGCGTCGATGTTCGCGAAGTACATCCGTGAAGTCTGCATGAAGCAGTTCAACGCATTCTGGGCGAAGCACGTTCCGGGGATCAAACCGACGGCCGGGTATCCGTTGGACGCGAAAAGGTTTTACGAGGAGATCCGACCGGCGATGGAATCGTTAGGAATCGAGCCGGACGCGGTTTGGCGGAAGAAATGATTAACCAAACCGCTTCAACGAATACGCATTCGGATCGATGTGTGGCTTTTCGCCGTTCAACAATTCTGCCACCAGTTTCCCCGTGCCAGTCGCCTGCGACAACCCCAGCATTCCGTGCCCGGCCGCGATCATCGCGTTTGGAGCGGCAGGGACGAAGTCGATGATCGGGTTGCCGTCGTAGACCATCGGCCGCCAGCCCCACCATTCTTCCAGCACGGTGTCGCCGGCCGGCTCGCGGAGGTAGGCCGCGGCCCCGTCGCGAAGCAGTTGCAGTCGATTGCGGTTCATTCGCGCATCGTACCCGGCGAATTCCATGGTCGAGCCGATGCGGTAGCCGCTGGCGAACGGCGTCACCGCCACGCGATGCTCCTCGAAGATGAGCGGATAAGTCGGACAGACCTTCGGCCGGGTCGTCGTGATCGAATACCCCTTGCCCGGTACGATCGGCACCTTGCACCCGAGTACGGCGTTCAGTTTCGGCGTCCACGCCCCGGTCGCGAACACCACCGCCTCGGCCGGGCGGTCGCCCGTAACGGTCGTCACGGCCGCCGCCTTACCCGCTTCGAGCCGCAGTCCGGTGACCTCGCAGTTTTCGACGACCTCCACGCCCTTCGCCAGCAGCACCCGCTTCAATTCCGCCATGAACAGGTCGGAACGCAAATGCCCGTCGCTCGCGTACAGGTATCCGCCGGCCGCGGCACCGGGGACGAGGGCCGGCTCCAATGTTTGAATTTCTTTCGCGTCGTATCGCGTCGCCGGAAGCTGGAATTCGTCCCGCAGCAGGTCGCCCGTCGCCGCGTAGTGGTCGAACGCGGCCTTGGTTCGGAAGACGAAAAGCAATCCCCGAGTTTCCCAGTCGCAGGCGATTTGTTCCGTACTCAGGAACTCGTCGAAGAGCGACCGCGAAGAATTCAATAGCGACGAGATGCCCGCAGCCGCGTGCATCATGGCGGTACGGTTGCACTTTCGGGCAAAGTTCAGGAACCATCCGAGGCGGGAAAGCACCGCCCCGGGGCGAAGTTTGAGCGGTGAATTGGCGTGGAGAAAGGTTTTGAGCGAGTCGGCTACGGCTCCGGGTACCGCAAGGGGTAGCGCGTGGCTGGGGCAGACGTAGCCGCAATTGCCGTGGGAGCAGCCGGCTCCGAACGGTCCGCGGTCGAGAATTGTAACCCGCCAGCCGGTGCGGGCCAGGTGGTACGCAGCCATGCCGCCGATCACCCCACCACCGACGACGATTACGGACCTGGTCATTGGAGTTCCGCGGGGCAACAAAAAACGGGCCGCCCTCTGTGGCGGCCCGTCTCTCTACTTCTTCGCCGTCACCAGCGGGAAGTCGTCCGTGCGAAACGGCACGGCTGGCAGGCCGTCCTTGTTAAAGAAGTTCAGCGTCGGTTTGGCGAAGTTCACCCAGCCGAACCGCACGGCCGTCGGGTGCGGCACGTCGGGGCTCGACACGACAACCTTGTCGCCGACGATCTCGGCCTTGGCCGGCAGAAACTTCTTGTCGTCGCCGCAGAGCGTGAACCCGGCCAGTTCATCCCCCTTACACTCCAACCCCTTGCCGACGTGGTCGAAGGTTATCGTCACCTTGCCGCCGTCGATCGTGTGGCTCTTGTATTCCGGCCCGCTGTACTCGATCGGTTTCCCGTAGGCGATGCCCAGGGCCGCAATGGCGAGGCGGCCCCCGACCGGTTCTTTCCTCTGCGGGTGGATGTTGTTTTCCTCACCCACGTCCGTGATGACCGCGATTCCCACCTTCTTCAACACCTTCGTCGTGTGGTACTGGGCGTCGCGCAATTCGGCGTAGTTCACCTTGTCCGACCCGTTATCCCGGAACGGCGCGAGCTGCACCATGAAGAACGGGAAATCGCTGCCCCACTTTTTCCGCCAGTCTTCGATCATCGTCGGCATGAGCGTACGGTATTCCGCGGCCCGGCCGGCGTTCGATTCCCCCTGGTACCAAATCGCTCCCTTGATGGCGAAGGGGAGCAGCGGGGCGATCATGCCGTTGTAGAGCACGGACGGGTTGTTCGGGTTGCCGGTCGGCGGGTTCTGCTTGCGGGGTCGTTGCGGGACTCGCGTGCCGGCCGCCTTCGCTTTGGCCGACGCCGCTTCCCACTTTTCCATCGCCGCCTTATAGTTCGCCTCGGCTTTGGCCGGGTCGTACGACTTCATGGCCTTGTCCAGATTTTCCGGGTAATGCTTCAACTCGGGAACGGATTGCAGGGTTTCCTTGCTCGTCCACGCCTCGGCCGGGGTGCCGCCCCAACTCGTGTGGATCAGGCCGATCGGCACGTTCAGCGCCTTCTCCAGATCCCGGCCGAAGAAGTATCCGACCGCCGAGAACGTCGCCGCCGTGTCCGGCGTGCAGGGCTGCCACTTGCCGTTCCAAACGTCCTTGGCGGCGTTCAACTTGTCCACCGCCACGGTCGATACCGGCGTCATCGAAACCTTTTTCTTCACCGTGAACAGGCGAATGTTCGGGTAGTTCGCCGCGGCCGCCACCTTAGCCCCCTGGCCGTCCCGGTTCAGCGACCGCACCTGCCACTCCATGTTCGACTGCCCCGAACAGATCCACACGTCGCCGACCGCCACGTTCTTGAATTCGATTTCGTTCTTCCCCTTGATCGTCAGCGTACACCCGTCGCCCACCTTGATCGCATCGACCTTTGCCATCCATTTGCCTTCCTTATCGGCCGTGGTCGAAACGCTGCTCATTTCGATCCCGGACGTTGACTGACGGGCGAGCTTGACCGTCACCTGTTCGCCCGGGTCGGCCGTACCCCACACCGGGCACTCGCCCCCCCGTTGGAGAACCATGTTGTCCGAAAACAGCGGGTTTGGTTTGACGTCGGCGAATGCCGGGGCCGAAAGCCCGACGGCCGCGGCCAAAACGAAGAGGCGTCGCATGGGTGAATCCCCGGGGTGGGAAGAGGAAGGCAGGCTCAGAAAAGGTTAGGCAAAAAGTGTTGACATGGCGAGTCGGGGGACAACTGACTGGAAGTCTTCTCTCACTCAGCGGGTGCGCCCGGCGTCGCGGTAGAAACGCGGTCGACGAACGCCTGATGTTCCGGAGACACTAGGCCGCGATGGAGTGCCGAGAACACCGCCGGCATGTCCCCGCGAGCCATCGCCGGACCGTCGAGCCAGAGGCCCGGAAACCTGGGCGACTTCCACAAGCCGTCCGCGTCAGGCGGAAGGGGTTCGTACTTACCCTCACGCAGGACGAACCAGTCGATCGCCCCGTCCTCGGTCCGCCAGACGATGTACTCGGCGACGCCGTTACGCTGGTAGGCACGAAGTTTGTCGTGGAGGTCGATGCTCACCGTGCTGGCTGAGACTTCCGCGACTAACTCCGGTGGGCCGGAAATGTATCCGTCCACAAGGGCTGTTTGGCCTCCGAATTTGGGATCAATGATAAGTGTCACGTCGGGTTGAGGTTCGTTCTCATTGTCCAGGCGAACGGTAGAGTTGTCGCCGGTTCGAACTCCTGGCGTTGAAGCCTTATATACGACGAGCCACCCGATGAGGTCCGAATGTTCTTCCCCGTGGGCTTCGAATCGAACGGGTGACGGCATGTAGACAACCCCTTCGATGAGTTCGGCCTTCTTTACCTGCGGCATGGCCTGGTAACGCCGCTCGAACTCCGGCCGAGTCAGGCGGTCGCCGGGCTGCAGAGGCGGGATTTTTGGTCGTTTTGCAACATGAGTGCTCATCGAATACCCTCGATCAGTGACCCCTATTTTACTCATGCCGCGACGTAATCTCATTTCGAATCAGTAGGGAGGAACTTGCGAGCCTTCGAACGCCGACGCACAGCAGTGGCTAAGATCGATTCCCAGATCGGTGGGTCGGAGCCCGCAAAGCCGGGCTGACCCAGCATGCTCGATTCATGTTAGAGATCCATTACGCCAACCCATAGAACCTCACCGCATTATCGTGGAACAGCTTCTTCTGCTCCTCTTCCTTCCGCCCTTTTACGATCTCCCGCAAGTTGGTGATCCATTCCTTGTAGCTGGCAGTTGTGAGCACCACGGGCCAGTCGCCACCGAACATGACGCGGTCGGGACCGAAAGCGTCCAGCATGTGATTGACGACGGGGGCGAGGTCTTCGGGCTTCCATTTGCCCTTGCCCGGAGCGCTGGCGATGAAGCCACTGACTTTGCCGACCAGATTCTTTTTCATGCCCAGGGCGGTCATGTCTTTTTTCCACTTTTCGCGGTCGGCGGGGGAGTGTTTCAGATCGGCGTTGCCGCAGTGGTCGAGGATGAACCGGGTGCCGTGGCAGAGGTCGCAGAGTTTGCCCGCGTCAGCGAGTTCGCCGGGGCGGATGCAGATGTCGAAGCTCAGGCCGAGGTCGCCGAGGAGCTGCACGCCCTTCACGAATTTCGGGTCGAGGCAGTAGCCGGCCGGGGTGTCGTCGACGTGGATCACCTGACGAATCCCCTTCACGTATTTCGACCCCTTGAACTGTTGCACGTACGCGGCAAACCCGTCGTCGCCCGGGAAGCCCCCAAGCACCGCGGCACAGGTCGGCGTTTTGCCGCTCTTACATAATTCGAGCACGTAGTCGGCTTCTTTCTGTTTGTCCGCGGCCACCACGTCCACTTCCATGTAAACCGCCTTCACCACGTTAAGCCCGGCCGTGGCCTCGGCATACTCCTTCGGCGTGAAACTGTGGGCCAGCACGGACCCCTCCTTCAGCCACGCGAGTTTGACCTTCGTCAAATCCCAGAGGTGCTGGTGCGTATCGACGGCGGGGATCATGGCGGGTTTATCCTCGGCGAAGGAGAGGGAAGGCACCGCGACGGCGGACGCGGCCAGGAAATCGCGGCGGGTCATGAGAAAAACTCCGATGGTGCCCGCGATTGTACTCCAATTCCGTCACAGAGGACGCGGAGGATGCAGAGGGATACCATTTCTTTCAATTCATGGGATTTTCTCTGCGTTCTCCACGTACTAAGCGGTGAGTCGGCTTTCTAAACTAAACCCATGCGTCGCGTTCTTATTACCGGTTCGGCCGGCCGGCTCGGGCGGGCGGCGGTGGCCGAGTTGACGGCCCGGGGCCACACCGTCATCGGATTCGACCGCGTGCCGACGCCGGGGCTGCCTCGGGAACAGGCGGTCGTCGGAACGCTCGATGATCCTGATCGATTGATGGGATTGGCGAAAGGTCTGGATTGCCTCATCCACCTCGCCGCGACGCCGGACGATGCGGAATTCCCGCGGCAATCCGACTTCGACAACTTCGAATCGGAACTGGTGCCGAACAACGTGGTGGGGCCGTACCGGGTGATGGAAGTCGTTCGGCAAGCGGGCGTGCCGCGGGTGGTGCTGGCCAGTTCGGGGCAGGTGATTGACGGCCATTTGCGGGCCGGGCGGATTCCCGTTTCGACGACGGTGCCGACGATGCCGCGGTACCTCTATGCCTGCACGAAAGCGTTCCTCGAAGGCTTGGGACAAGTTTATTCCCGCCACCACGGCATCCGGATCATCGTCGCCCGGCTCGGCTGGTGCCCGCGGGACGCGGGCCAGGTCGCCGAGATTCGGGCGAGCGAACTCGCCCAGGATGTGTTCCTGAGCCCCGGCGATGCCGGACGATTTTTCGCCGCGGCAGTGGAAGCCGAGGACGTGCCGTCGTATTCCGCCCTGTTCGTCACCAGCCGGTTTACGCACAAACTGCGGTACGATTTGAATCCGACACGGGACGTTCTCGGCTGGGAGCCGCGAGAGCAGTGGCCGGCGGGGGCGGAGGCGTGGTGAGAATTCGGCGCGGGTTTAATACATCGCGTTCGGCGGACTGGTACACTTTCCCCCGAAGTCATCTTTCAACTCCCGGAGAATCACCCATGACGTTCACGAGTCGAATCCGGCTGGCCGCGTGTGCATTCGCCATCACCGCTGCGGCAGGCCTTGCCCAGACGCCGAAACCGGCAGCGCCCAAGTCGGCGACGGTGGCGATCTCGTCTACGCTGGCGACGGAGGGTTCGAACATCCGCCAGTATGCGTTCGATGGGGACCCGGCCACGGCGTTCGTCTCCGCCGGGAACGCCGTCAAAGGGGATACGGTCACCCTGACGTTCGATCCGCCGGTCTCGCTGAAAAAGATTGCGGTTGCGACCGGCAAGGCGAAAGCGGCGGACGCGGTCGACGCCGGCGCGCTCGAATGCTCGGCCGATGGCGAGAAGTTCGACTCCCTCGCCCCGTTTGCGAACGGGTCCGCAGCGGCCGAACCGGGCGGGAAGAAAGTCAAAGCCATACGGATCCGGGTGGATAAAGACCTCGGCCACCCGCTCGCCGTCTCGGAATTCACCATCGATTGCGACCCGCCCGTCGCCGCGTACAAGTACCCAATCGAATTCACCGTCGTATCGACCGACGACCCGAGTCTGAAAGAGTGGGCCGAGAAAGTGGCCCGGGTTTGCGAAACGGAATACCCGAAGATTAACGAGGTTCTGAAAAGCGACGGGTTCAAACCCAAGACGCAGGTGACGATGACGCTGCGGAGCAACTACCGGGGCGTCGCGGCAACGGGCGGGGCGCGGATCACCGGTTCGGTCAAATACTTCAAAGATCACCCGGCGGACGTCGGGGCGATGGTTCACGAAACGGTCCACGTCGTGCAGAACTACCGGGGCCGCGGAAACCCCGGCTGGCTCGTCGAGGGCATCGCGGACTATTACCGCTTCTTCCTGTACGAACCGGGTAAGATCGGACGGCTCAACGTCAACACGGCCCGGTACAACGGCAGCTACCGCGTCTCAGCCCGGTTCCTAGACTACCTGACACAGAAGTACGACAAGGAGATCGTCCGGAAGCTGAACGCCGCCATGCGGAAGGGCGCGTACAAGGAAGACTTGTGGGAAACGTATACCAAGAAGAAGTTGGCCGACCTCGGGGCGGAGTGGAAGGAATCGTTAACCAAGAAATAGGAGCGACGCGTGGCCGTTCGATTCGTGATGCTCGGCGGTTTCCTCGGCGCGGGTAAAACCACCGCGCTGGCCCGCCTCGCCCGCGGGTACCAGGCCCGGGGCCAACGGGTCGGGCTCGTGACCAACGACCAGGCGCACGACCTGGTCGACACGACGAGTCTGCGGGCGCAGGGGTTCGCGGTGCAAGAGGTGCCGGGGGCCTGTTTCTGCTGCCGGTTCGACGACTTGGTGAGCCGGGTCGGGAGTTTGCAGGAAAGCGAGCGGCCCGACGTGATTCTGGCGGAGCCGGTGGGCAGTTGCACCGACCTCGTGGCGACCGTGGTCCAGCCGCTGAAGGACCTTTACCGCGGTCGGTTCGAGGTCGCCCCGTATGCGGTCCTTTTCAAGCCGAGTCACGGGAGAAAGATTCTCCGGAATGCGGCGGGGGCGGGGTTCTCGCCGAAGGCCGCGTACATTTTCAAAAAGCAGCTCGAAGAAGCCGACGCGGTGGTTCTGAACCGGACCGACGAACTCGCCCCGGCCGAGGTGGACGAACTGACCCGTCTGGTGAACGATTTCGTTCCCGGCACACCGGTGCTGCGGGTTTCCGCCGCGTCGGGGCAGGGATTCGAGGCCCTTACCGAATTGCTCGACCAGACCGGGGCCTTCGGCCGAAAGATTCTAGATATCGACTACGACACGTATGCCGAGGGGGAGGCCGAACTCGGCTGGTTGAATGCGAGCGTGCGGCTGACGTCGCCGAAGCCGTTCGACCTCGACGCCCTGTTACTCGCCATCGTCCGCAGTCTACAACAAACCTTCGCCGGGCAGGGCGAAGTCGCCCACCTCAAGGTCATTGGCACCGACGACGGCGGAGCATTTGGCGTCGCCAACCTGGTAAGCAGCGACACGCCGGCCACACTTTCCCTCGCATCCGGAGCGAAGCCGAAAGAAGCCGATTTGATTGTCAATGCTCGCGTCGCCTTCGACCCCGTCGTATTGGATTGGGACGTGCGGGCCGTAATCGCGGCCGAGGGTGCGAAGGCGGGTGTGACCACCGCACTTCGGGCGAGTCAGAGCCTGCGGCCCGGCCGGCCGGTGCCGACGCATCGTTACGCCGTGGCCGTCCCTTGAATTGGCTTGTGTCGGCCGCGCCGAAAGATACCATAGCCGCCAGCCCTTCTCTCCCGGAGCTGCCCCATGCTTCGCCGCCTGTCGGCTTTCGCCGCGGTCGTCACCCTCGTATTCCCCGCCGCCGGCCAGGAACCCGAACGCAAACTGGTCGTTCTCGATCCCGGTTTCGCCGCGGTCATCGACCCGAACGCCAAGATCGAACGTCTGGCCGGCGATTTCATCTGGACGGAAGGACCCGTCTGGGACAAGAAAGCGAAACGAATCCTGTTCTCGGACATCCCGAACAACCGGATCTGTAGCTGGTCCGAATCGGGCGGCGTAAAGGATTTCCTGAAGCCGAGCGGGTATACGGGAACGGAGAAATTTACCGGCAAGGAGCCGGGGTCGAACGGCCTCACGTTCGACAAGTCCGGCACCCTTACGCTCTGCCAGCACGGCGACCGGCGGATCGCCAAACTCGTCGACGGCAAGTTCGTCACCCTCGCCGACAAGTACGAAGGCAAGCGGCTCAACAGCCCCAACGACCTCGTCTTTGATGCGAACGGCAACCTCTACTTCACCGACCCGCCCTACGGACTTCCGGGCATCGAGAAGGACCCGAAAAAGGAACTCGATTTCCAGGGCGTTTACCGCCTGACCCCGGACGGCAAACTCACCCTGCTGACCAAGGAACTGTCCCGGCCCAACGGCCTCGCTCTGACCCCGGACCGCAAGTTTCTGATCGTAGGAAATTCCGATCCGGATAAGGCATTCTGGATGGAATACCCTCTGAACGCCGACGGCACCCTCGGCAAAGGGCGAGTGTTCGCCGACGTGACGGCCGACGTGAAAGTCGCCCCGAACAAAGGCGTGCCCGACGGCATGAAGATCGACGCGAGGGGAAACGTGTTCGCTTCCGCCGTCAATGGGATCTACATCTTCTCGTCAACCGGAAAGCTCCTCGGCAAAATCCACACCAGCGTCCCGACATCCAACCTCAACTTCGGCGACGACGGCAGCACCCTTTACATCACCGCGAATACCGAACTCTTACGGGTGAAGACCAAAACCAAAGGCCAGGGCTTTTAGAGTCAAAAATCCACCGGCGAGGTGGAGCGCGTTGGACCTCACGAAGCCGAAAGCCAACGGAACGCGCATTCATTCCGGAATGCGTGTCACATTGTTCTTGTTGATTCCTCAAGCGGGCTTTCCTTATGTATGATCGCCGCGAATGGATTCGAATGGCCCCACTGGCCTTGGTACCCGGCCTGACCCTTGCCGGGCGGGGTCGCGGCGAGGACGAAAAATCCCCGGGTCTCACCGTTCGGATGAACGAACCGCGGAACCTGGAGGCCCCGTTCTCCCATCTCGTCACCTTTCAGACGCCGACCGAGCAGTTTTACGTCCGCAGTCATTTCGCGGTGCCAACGGTCGATGCGAAATCGTACCGGCTGAAAGTGGAAGGGGCGGTCGAGCGACCGGTGGAGCTGACGCTCGAAGACCTGGGCAAACTGCCCGCGGGGTCGCGGCCGCTCACCCTGGAGTGCGCGGGCAACGGCCGGGTTTTCCTCAACCCCGCGGTATCCGGCTTGCAATGGGGTCTGGGAGCGGTCGGCACGGCGAAATGGACCGGCCCGACGCTCGCCGCCGTTTTGGCCCTCGCGGGCGTGAAGAAGGACGCGGTCGAAGTCATCCTCGAAGGCGCGGACACCGGATCGATCAACGGCGAACCGAAAACGCCCGGTCCGATTCATTTCGCCCGCAGCCTGCCACTGGCCAAGGCACTGAAGCCCGAAGTCGTGCTCGCGGTGCGGATGAACGACCGACCCGTCCCCGTCTCCCACGGGTTTCCGGTGCGAGCCGTGGTCGGCGGATGGTTCGGGATGGCTTCGGTAAAATGGCTGACCCGAATCGTGGTGACGGCGAAACCGTTCCAGGGGTATTTCCAGACGCTCAATTATAGTTATTTCGTACGGGAGGACGGCCGGCCGACGCTCGTGCCGGTGACGAAACTGGTGCCGAAAGCGTCGATCTCGCAGCCGAGTTTCGGCGACGTGGTGCCGGCCGGGAAGAAATTGACCGTGACCGGCTGGGCCTGGACCGGCGACGGCAAAGTGGCGAAGGTCGAGGTGAACGACGACGACGACGGCGGCAAGGCCTGGGCTGCGGCGAAACTCGTCGGCGAAGACGAACCGTTTTGCTGGCGAAAGTGGGAATACGAATGGTCCGTTCCGGGCACGCCCGGCCCGGTGAAGCTATTGGCCCGGGCCACCGACGACGCCGGGAACACGCAACCCACCCGCCGCGACATCGACCGCCGGCAGTATATGATCAACCACCTGGTGCCGGTGGAGGTCACGGTTCGGTAAACTTCGGTCGCACGGCATTTCCGTCGGATGATTGCCCGGCGACGACCCACTGCGAATGGCGGAAGCCATTCTCATTCGGCAATTCGTCGTTCGCCTTCGTGTAACTCCCCGAGGCGTCGCATCCCGCCACAGGTTTCCAGATACGCTGCAAAATCGGGGACGCCGTAGATGTGTCGGTCGAGGAAAGCCCTAAAGGCGGCTTCGTCGCATTCGGCGTCGAGCCAGGCCTGGAGGTGGGATTCGTCGGCGGCGTATTCGCCGGGCATGCCGCCGGGGTAGCTGCCGAAGGGAACTTCGCAGACGGCGTCGACACAGAAGAAGGGGATTTGCGTGCGGTGGGGTTCGTCTCGGAAGACGTCGGTGGGGACGAGGCGTTCGCAGGTGAGGATAATTTTCTTCGCAGCCCTGGCGATGTCGAGGTCGGCGACGCTCGTGCCGAGGAATCGGCCGTTGCCGAAGCGGTCGGCTTCGTGGACGTGCAGGAAGGCGACGTCGGGATAAAGGGCGGGCACGGCGGCGAGCGGGATGCCAGTGAACGGGCAGGCGATTTGTTTGGCTGCGCTACGGACGAAGGTGTCGGTGCCCAATAGCGACCGTACGGGCAGGAACGGGACGCCCATCGCGGCGGCGGCAAACCGCAGGGCGAGGGTGTAGTTCGACCACTCGACCGTTTCGACTTCCCCGCTCTGCAGGACTCGACGGCTGTGCGGCGACAGGCCGCGGGCTTCGAGGCCGACGGCGTAGGCTAAGTCCACCCGGGCCAGCAGCTTCCCGTGCCCGGTGCGGTTGCCCGCGGCCAGGATTTGGAACGCGTGCGTGGTGGTGTAGCCGGCGAGGGACAGGTTTTGCCGGCGCTGCCGGAGGACTTCGTGCAGCAGGGCGACGGGGATGCGGTTGGTGCTGAACCCGCCCGAAGCGAGATAGTCGCCGTCGCGGACATGTCGGCGGACGGCGTCGGCGACGGCCGTCACCTTGTCCACGAGGCCGCGGGGTGCATCGGCGAACGCCCGCCGGGCGGCGTCGGGGGACGGGTCGGCAAAGAGCGGAGGCGGCATGGCGGGGTCGCCTACTTCTTCGCCAGTTCCCGGAGCAGCGTGCGGAATCGCGGGTCTTTGCGGATCGAGTCGAGGTCGCGGTTCCGCCGCAGCGAGGCGAAGTCGGAAAAGCCGAGCTCGACCGCCCGTCGGAGGGTGCGGAGGGCGAGGTCGGGTTGGCGGAGGAGGGCGTAGCGGCAGGCGAGGTTGTAGTGGGCGGCCGGGTCTTCGGGTCGGGTGCGGACGAGCCGGCGGTCGACTTCGAGGCCGTCGGCGATTCGGCCTTTGGCGGTCAGGTTGCGGGCTTGGACGCGGAGGGCTTCGGCGTGGTCGGGGAGGCGGGCCAGGAGGCGGTCGAAGAATTCAATCTCGAAATCGAGGGGATCCTGCGCGGGGGTCGGGACCGGGGACGGAATCGACCGGCGTCTTCGGTTGGACATGGGCTTCCCCGCGAGCGGAAGGGCGAATGACTCCCGGCCCGATTATACCGCGATGCCAACGGCTCGCAACGGGCGGAACGAGTCGAGCCGCCCGTTGAAGAGCGGCTCGCGTCGGGGGCGGTATCGGAGGCGTTATTCCTCGTCGTCTTCTTCTTCATCCTCTTCGTCGTCATCGTCCTCGTCGTCGTCCTCGTCGTC
>DASXPC010000188.1:0-11813 GCA_036493815.1 Fimbriiglobus sp.
ACGCGTTGCTCGCCCCAGTTGTTCCGAAAGGTCACGAGCGTAAACTCGCGACCGTTCCAGGGGTGAAACGGATGCGTGACCCGAAAGGTTCTTCGTCCACCGTGCAGATCAGGTGCAGGTGACGACTTCGTTGAACGGCAAAATCGAACGCTTCCACCGCACCCTCAAACACGACGCCGTCTGCCGACTAACCCCGCTCACGAAAGACGACGCTCAGAAAGTCGTGTCCCAATTCGTCACCCATTACAACACCGAACGCCTTCACAGCGCCCTCGGCTACGTCACCCCGCACGACGTCCTCGCCGGACGACAACCCGCCATCCACGCCGCACGCGACCGCAAACTCGAAGCCGCCCGCGAACGCCGACGACTCGCCCGCCAGGCCGAGCGGAACACCACGGGTGGAAACGGACGTCCCGATCCCCAAACCGATGCTTCACTGCCCACAGAGTGGAACCCATCCCCCGACCCGTTGTCATCATCGCCGACACCATCAAATTCCGGTTTTCGCGGAACCAGTACAATACCGTTTGCTCGCCGTTGCGGTGAGATGACGGGGAATCATGGAGTTCGGAGCCCGGCTCGTCGGACCACTCATTTGTCCCAAAATAGAACGCGTTCTTCAAACGGACCCGTAAATGATTTTGTTATAACAAACCCGGTATTGGGATTTCGATTATAGAGCGGCGCGAAGCCGTTATCGTCGTACCCAACGTTGTTCAATACGACGTCGACAACCCCTCTGCTTATTCCGTCGGTCCACCTCGAGACGGTTGTAAAGACGAGGACCCCTCCCGTCGGATTGTACCGCCAGGATTTCGCCGTGGGCGGTTCGGAACTGCCGAGAGTACACAGGCTGTTGTTCTCGGGGTAGACGTTGTTGCCGACAATGCGGTACCGACCGGCGAACGCGAAATCCGCGATGGCTTCGTTGTCCGCGAGTAACCCGGCCACCGCGCCGGTCAGGACGGCGTTGGCCGTGCGCGAGGCGGCGGACAGTCGGGCCACCGATTCCGACGACATGACGATGCCCCCGATTTTAAATTCCAGTCTTGCCCATCGTTCCGTCCGGGGATTGACCCCCGGTTGGGACCCCGCGGCGGGTTGAATGAGTGTAAGTTTGCAAGAGTTGAACACGTAAGGCTCCCCGTGCCAAGAGTGAAAAGTTGCGGTGAGTCGTTGTGAGGTCGTGATCAACCGACGAACACTCCGTTAGCGAGGACGGACCCGTTGAACGGGTCGAGCGTCTGGTCGGCGGCCGGGGTTGACATGGCCAATAAGGTCGCGGCTTTGAATACTCGAACGGCCGTGGCCTCCCCTTCGCCGCTCCCGGTAATCAGGTCCACGATGCCGTTGTCGTCGACGTCCGCCATCGCCAGGTGAACGCCGCCCCGCAGGGACGCGTCGCCAGCGAAGAAGTTGGCTATTTGGGCCGTGCCGGCGATGGCATCCAAGGTGCCGAACGGTCCGGCCGACAACAGTTTGGCGCCGTCGAAGACCCGCACCCGGGGTCCCCCGCCCGGCCCTCCACCGAAAGAAAGGTCTGCGTGGCCGTCGCCGGTCACGTCGCCGACAGCGACGAATGCCCCGTTCCGGAGCGTACTCTCGAAGGCGAAAAAGTCGCCGACGAGGTGCGTCGGTGTAGGGGTCGCGATCGAGGTCCCGTTGAAGATGGCGATCCGCGGGCCGCCGAGGATGCCGGCGGAGACGACGAGGTCGGCCCGGCCGTCGCCGTCGACGTCACCTAAAGCCGGCCGGGCACCACCGCGAAAGGCCGGGTCTTCGATGCCGAAGAACCGGTTGAGTTGGGCGGCGTCACCCAGACCGGCCGCCAATTTCGACCCGCCGTACACGGCCGCGATCGGCCCGCCCCCCTGGTCCGGAGTGACCACGAGGTCGGCTTTGCCGTCGCCGTCGATGTCGGCCGCAGCCACGAACACGCCTCCGGTAAACGACGCCTCGAACGGGGCAAAGGCCGTCATGGTCGTGTTCGTCTTGCCGTCAACGACGACGACCATTGTTGGCACGCCCGGCCCGGTGCCGCCGACGAAATCGATCACCCCGTCGCCGTTCACGTCGGCCGAGGCGGTCCGGACGTTGACCGCGGATCCGGGGAAGAACGGGATCACCGAACCGGCTTGAAGTTGGCCGCCGGTCGGAGTGGCCACCAGGGCCGTGCCGTCTAACAGACCGCCTATGGCGAGCGGCCGGGCGGATTCCGCGAGCTCGAACGCCCCGATGTCCGCCGCACTTCCGATCACGCGATCGAAGCCCGCTCCGCGGCCGTCGGTGGCGAGGGCAGTCGGGTTGCTTCCCGCATTGACCAGAAAGCTGGAGCCGTCGATGGCCATCGTCGGCCCTGTCCCGCCGTTGTCGGCCAGCGGTATCAGGTGAAGTTCGCTGGCGAAATGCGGGGGATTGGATTTCCCGTTGGGGAAGAATTCCCCGTTGTCGAGTAGGAAGACGTTGTGGTTGCCGGCCACGGAGCCGCCGATGGAACTACTGCTCACGATACTGCTATTAACGGTGACGGTACCCGTGCCCGTCCCGGTCCCGCGGTTGGCGACGCTGACGCCGTCTGCCCCTGTTACGGGAGTTCCGCTGATCGTGCAGTTGTTTAGGGTGAGCGAACCGGTGAACGCGGCGGCCGGTGGGACGAAAATACCCCCGGTCGGGCCTTGTGCACCGAGAACAGTGTTATCGGCCACGGTGGTGTCTGTAATCGTCGAAGTGGCCGAAAGGCCTTCGAGCGCGAAACCGCCGCCGTTGCTGTCGGACGTGTTTTGCGAGACGGTGGAAGTCGTGACGGAAACGTCGCTCCCGGCTTCGACGCCGCCACCCTGATTCTCCGCCGTGTTGCCGGAGACGTTGCACCCGGTAAGGGTGAGTGCACCGGAGATTCGGATGCCGCCCCCTCCGCCGGTCGTAGCCGTGTTGGACAGGATTTTCGTATTCGTCGCGATCAGATTCCCGTCGGTGTCGATGGCCCCGCCGTTGCTCGCGGCACAATTCGCAAGGGTCACGTTGTCGAGCGTGACCGTCGTGAGAATGTGGGCGAGAATTCCGCCACCGTTACCCGTTTTGGCGTTCCCTTCCGTGAGGGACAGGGCCCGTAACGAGAGGTTGGCCGGGTTGGACACCTCGAAGATACGGTTGCTCAACGCGCCTTCGATAAAAACCCGCGACGGAGAGAATGACCCGTCGATCAGCACGGATTTGGTGACCGCGATTTGATTGCTCAGGATGATCGGCGTCGCGACGCCGTCGAAAAGGACGACGTCCCCCGAGCCGAACGCGCCACTCACTTGATTTTTTTCTGCGGCGGAGATGAGGTTCGAGTTGCCGACATTAACGCAAAGCATCGCCTCGGGTAGCGAAAGCTTGCCGTCGGCCCCGTCGATCCCGCCGGCGGCCGTGTTCACGGTCAGGATCGCGGGAGTGCTTCGATCCTCCAAGACTTCACACTTCATGAACCAGTGCGTTCGGCGACGGGTGATTGACATGACGAATTCCTTACGGCCGGGAGGTTCCCACGAAGGTCGGGGAGCCTTGTGCTCGACTCGATGTCGAACAATGTCCCGTTGCATTACCATCCGCCGTCGGCCGGCTAACGTGCCACGGGGGAACGGAATTCGGGATTCGCTGGGCGATTTGGACTAAAATGATTGGGCTTCTCGTAATCCATCCCGGACGGGGATCTTCATGTCGGCACCCGGTTCCGTCACCCGCTGGGTGACGGCCTTAATGGACGGCGACGCCACCGCCGCCCAGCCGATCTGGGAGCGGTATCACCGGCAACTCGTCGCCCTGGCCCGCCAAAGGTTGCAATCCGCCAATCGACGGGCCGCCGACGAAGATGACGTGGTACAAGATGCGTTCCGGAGCTTCTTTCGGGGCGTCACCCGCGGCACGTACCCCCACCTCGACGACCGAGATAATCTCTGGCGACTTCTGGTGGTAATTACCACCCGTAAGGCCCTCGACCAGGTCGCCCATGATCGTGCCAAACGACGGGGGGGTGGCACGGTCTTCGGCGAATCGCGGATATCATCCGGGACGCCGTCGGACACGACCGCCCTGGAGCAAATTGTGGGCGAAGAACCCACGCCCGAATTCGCCGTCCAGGTCGCCGAACAGTATCAGCGGCTGCTGGACTCTCTCGGCGAGGAGTCGCTCCGGAAGGTCGCGGTTTGGAAAATGGAAGGTTTCACCGCCGACGAAATTGCGGAAAAGTTAGGCTGTTCGCTGCGGACTGTCGCCCGCAAGCTGGACGCAATCCGCGTCATCTGGAGTATCGAATCGTCGTGAACAACTCCGTCCTCTCGTCCGACGCCGTCCGGCTCGTTGACCAAATTTGCGACCGGTTCGAGGCGGACTGTCGGACCGGAAACCGGCCCCGGGTGGATACGTTTTTGGGAGATGTCGTCGGCCCGACGCGGTCCGCCCTGTTGCGGCAACTTCTCCTGCTCGATTGGGAGTACGCCCGTCAGTCCGGTTCGGCGCCCCGGGCGGAGGACTATCAGACCCTCTTTCCAGAAGACACGGCAATCGTCGATGCCGTCGTCCGCGAAGTCGGAAACACCAACGGGGATCGGACCTGGTGCGAACCGGCGATGGTTCATTCCACGGACCGTTACTCGGATTGGAAGGAAATCGGGCGGGGGGGCATCGGTGTGGTGTATCGGGCCCGGGACCGGATTCTGGGTCGGGACCTCGCCGTCAAAATCCTTCGCGAGGCGTACCGCGACAATGCGGACGCCCGTCAGCGGTTCGTGGACGAAGCCAAAATCGGCAGCCAGATGCAACACCCGGCGATCGTCCCCGTGTACGAAATCGGCGAGTTCGACGACGGCCGGCCGTACTTCACAATGAAGCTCGTCGAAGGTCAGACCCTGGCCGAATTGATGCGCCGGCGCGAGTTCCCGGACGGTGATGTTACGCCCTTACTCGGGTACTTCGAGCAGATCTGTCAGGCAATAGCCTACGCCCACGCCCGTGGCATCCTTCACCGGGACTTAAAGCCGACCAACGTCATGGTGGGTGCCTTCGGCGAAGTGCAAGTCATGGATTGGGGGTTCGCCAAGCACCTTCAATCCCACGGGGACGACGCCCACCCCGCCGACGCCGCCCCGACCCGGCCGACCGGCGCGGCCTCGCAGAGCGGCAGTTTGATGGGCACACCAGCCTACATGCCGCCCGAACAAGCCCGCGGCAAACAATCCGGCATCGACCGCCGCAGTGACGTCTTCGCCCTCGGCGCAATCCTTTGTGAAATCCTGACCGGTCGGCCCCCGTACGTCGAATCGAACGCCGACCACGTCTTCGAATCGGCCGTCCAGGGACGACTCGAGGGCGCCTACCAGCGCCTCGACGCGTGTCGGGCCGACGAGCCGTTACGGGAGTTGGCGATACGGTGTCTGGCCCCCGACGCCGTCGCCCGTCCTCCCGACGCGGGGGCCGTCGCCCTCGAATTGACGGCGTACTTCGCTTCGACCCGGGAGCGGTTGCACCGGGCGCGACTGGAGGCGGCCACGGCCGAGGCGGCGGCCCGGGAGGCGCGGGCCACGGTCCGGGCGGAACGCCGAGCCCGACGAACCCTGGTGTCGCTCGCCGCGGTCCTGCTCCTCGGCGCGGTGGCAGCCGCCACGCTCGCGGTCGTCGCCCACCGGGCGAAGGAACGAGCCCTGACCGCGGCTGCGGCCGAACAGTCCGCGAAAAAGGAGGCCGAGGCTCGGGAAGCCGAGGCCCGGTCCGTCCTCCGCTTCGTCAAGGACCACGTCCTCGCCGCCGCCCAACCCAAAGGGGCGCGTGGGGGATTCGGGCGCGACGTGTCCGTCCGTCAGGCCTTGACCGCCGCCGCCGCCGCCGTGGACACGATGTTTCACGACCAGCCGCGGGCCGAGGCCGAACTCCGAAGTACCCTTGGAGAGACCCTCACCTTCCTCGGCGAATATCGAACTGCGGCCCAGCAATACCGGAAAGCGCGTCAGCTTTATTTCGCCTTATACGGCCCCGAACATCATCGGTCCCTCGAAACCGTCACCATGCTGGCCAACACGCTTGCCCTCCTCGGCGACCAGGCCGGGGCGGCGAAGCTTCATCGGGAAACGCTCGATATCCGGGAACGGCTGCTCGGACCGGACCACCCGGACACGTTGAAATCGATGAACAATCTCGCCATGTGCTACGACGGCATGGGCGATCACGTGGCGGCCCTCAACCTCCTCCGCCGCACGTTGGCGATCAAGGAAGCCCGGTTCGGTCCGAACGCCGTGACGACCATCAGTACGTTGGTCAACTTGGCGAACACGCACGGGTGGCTCGGCCACGACAACATCGCGCTGAAACTCCGCCAGGAGTCCGTGACGCGGTGCGAGGCGGCCCTTCGCCCGGACGACGCCGCCACGCTCATGTGCCGCCACAACCTGGCCAACAGCTACCGCAAAATTCGCCGGTTCGACGAGGCCCTTACACTGGACGAGGGGACGCTGAAAACCCGGACGGAATCACTCCCCCCCGATCACCCGGATTTGATCAACAGTCTGTGGAGCGTGGCAAAAGACTTGGTCGAACTCGGCCGCGGGGCCGACGCGGTGCCGTACCTCGATCAGTGCTTGACCCGGGCCGTCGGGAAGGCCGTGCACCGCAACTTTTCCGAAGTCGCCGACCTCCGGCTCCGACACTTCGAAACTGCCGGCGACGCCGCCGGTTGTCGGACCACCGCCGAACTCTGGGAAAAACTCGGCCGTACTGACCCGGACAGCCTTTTCCACGCGGCTTGCTTCCGTTCCGTCACGGCGAGCGTCCTTCTCTCCACAAACCCGAAGGACGGATTAGCAATTGAGGCGGAACTCGACCGTGCGATGACCTGGTTGCAAAAAGCCGTTGCTGCCGGCTATGACCACTGGGCCGTGCTGTGTAATAGCAAAGACTTGGACCCGCTCCGAAACCGTGAAGATTTCAAGACCTTCATCGCAACACTTCATCTCCGGGGCATGAAGTAGTCCGTTGACCGCTTGCCATTTCGATTTGGGTACCTGGACGCTCATACTCGCATCGAGCCCCCCCGCACCGAAGCACACCGAAATCCGAACGACCCGGTTAGGTTAGACCGTAACGGTTCACACCCCGGCGAGTAGTGTAGGTGGCGGCCGGCCCGACCACGTTCACCCGTTGATCACCACAATCGCCGCATTCACCCCCGTCCCTTGCTCCTTGAACGACCCGGCCGGCAGGTCGATCCACGCCGAGGCGATCGGCCACAATCCCGCCCGCTGCCTCGGACCGTTCGCCACGACCGACACCAGCCGGCCCCCGGGCTTCAGTTTCGTCCGGGCGTGATCGACGTGCCGGACGTCGGCTCCGTCGGCGAACGGGAGATTCATCACGATCCGGTCGAACTGGCCTAGTTCGCCGTTCAAGGCAAGGAAATCGGCACACTGCACTTTCTCACCTGACCCGGCCAGCCCCTCGGCGAGCCGCGGGTGAACCTCGACGGCGGTCAATTCCACCCCTTCGCACGCTTCCCGGACGGCCCGGACACCCGATCGGCTACGGTCCCCCCGGCCTCGGCCAGCATCGCCCGCTCGTAGGTGAGCCGGTTGGCCAAGTGGGCAAGCCACCGGTCGTAATGCCCGATCAGGGCCGGGTAGGCCTCCTTCGCCGCCGCTACCACTTCGTCCACCGTCCGCGGTGCGTAGAGGCTCGGATGGTGGCCGGTGAGCCCGTCGTACGCGGTCGGTCGGTGTGGCCAGTCGGGGCGGTCCCCCTCTTTCCGGGGCAGGGTCATGTATCCTGCTTCGGTGCGGCCGGCAATGGCCAGCGCCTGCTCGTGGGTCAACGGCTTAACCCTTCCGCTTCGGCGATCGCTTTCGCGCGTTCGGCGAACGGCTTGGCCAAGTCGCGGCGGGCTAGATCAAGTCGCAAACAACGGGACAACAACGGGGAAGCGTCGTCGTAATCCTCAAATAAGGCTTCCTGTCCTTCCGTCGTTGTGGTGAAGACGACGACGACATGAGACGGCAATCGTTCCAACAGGACGAGTAACTGGCGGATGACATCTTTTCGCAACGAATGGGCTTCGTTGAACAGATAAGCCCGTTCGCCCCATCCGCGGACACCCATCTCCCGTTCCAATTCGCGGAGTTGTGTAACCGTCAATGCCGCCGCGTCTACTTCGTGAATGCAGATTTCATCCGCGACTTCGGCCGCAATCAGTCGGGCAATCGTCGTCTTTCCCGTTCCCGACCCACCCGACAGCCAGAACGCCCGGCCCGCAAGCCCCCGCTTGGCGAGTGCCAGGACACGTTGAACGATTTTGTCCTGCCCGATCACTTCCGCCCATGTCCGGGGGCCGATACTGTTCGGTGAGCGGTCCCCGGCCCGCTTGTGGCGATTCGTTCCCGCCTTGCTTCGTGTCTGTTTCGACCATGTTTCGGCCCTCGTTGTGGTGTGCATCATTCGATGTTGATATGCCGACACCATCACCATGTATGTACGATTGTAATATGTCAATGTATGTATTGCAGATAATTGACATATATTGCGATTCTATTCTGACGTTGTTAATGCACTAATACACCGCCGTTTCCGGCTTGTTTGCAAGGCGGTTGCGGGGAATTGAGCCGCACCCCCCGGGGGTCGAGGGCCGGTTCCATGCGTACTTAAGTCCTCTTCGCCTACTCGCAATTTCAAGAAACAGAAGTGATGTCAACGCGGGAACTTGATCGGACCCCCGGAGTGTTCCGGCAAGGCATATGACGACTCAGGTCCCGTTCGTCGACTTCGGTGGAAAGAGTTCGAATTAGATCATGTCCCGATTCTGGATTCGCGGTGAGGCACTGGGTGGACTTGGCGGTGGGATGCCATCCCTGCGAGGAGTCTAGTCGAATGGTCCCGGAAGCAGTTTGGAGTTTGTGGGGAGTCGGTCCCAGCGTAAACTCTGAACTAATGTCCGACGTGACCCGATTGCTCGACGCTGCCGCGGCCGGGAACCCAAAGGCAGCGGAGGATCTGCTCCCGCTCGTCTACGACGAACTGCGGAAACTCGCCGCCGCCCGGCTGGCGGCGGAGAAGCCGGGGCAGACGCTCCAAGCCACCGCCCTGGTTCACGAAGCGTACGTCCGGTTAGTCGGGGGGAATCCGGAGTAGGAATGGGACAACCGCGGCCACTTCTTCGCCGCCGCCGCCGAGGCCATGCGGCGGATTCTTCTCAACCGGGCCCGCGACAAGAATCGCGTCAAACGAGGCGGCGAACGCCACCGCGTCGACCTCGACCTGGTCGAACTGGCCCTGGACACCGGCAACGAACAACTCATCGAACTGGACAACGCACTCGGCCAACTGGAAACCGAGGACCCCGACGCCGCCCGGCTGGTGAAGCTGCGGTTTTTCGCCGGGCTCACCTTGAAGGACGCCGCTGCGGCAATGAAGATGGCCCCACGTACCGCCGAGCGGCAATGGGCCTACGCCCGGGCCTGGCTCTATGCCCGTCTACAGCAGGACGCCGAGTAGGGCTCGGAATCTTTCACATTTCTTGGCGGGTTTCGTCGAAAATGGGGCATTGACTCCTGAAAGGCGAATGCGACCGACCCATGTGCAACCTTCAAACTGACGCGAAGGCGATCTTCCTCGACGCCCTGGACTGCCTCGGGGTCGACGAGTTGAAGAGCTTTCTCGAACAGACCTGCGGGTCTGACGCCGCCTTGCGGTTGCAGGTCGAAACGTTGATCCGAGCTCACCGATCCGCCGGTGCATTCCTCGGCGGGGCCGGGGCCATCGACGACAGCCCCACCCTTCCCCCCGACACCCGTGTTGGCCCGTACCTCCTCCGCGAGCAGATCGGCGAAGGCGGCATGGGGCTCGTCTTCGTCGCCGACCAGGAGACGCCGGTCCGGCGACGAGTGGCCCTCAAGATTGTCAAGCCGGGCATGGATTCGCGGCAGGTGCTCGCGCGGTTCGAGGCCGAGCGGCACGCCCTCGCCCTCATGGATCACCCGAACATTGCCAAGGTGCTCGACGCCGGGGTGACGGAGTCCGGTCGCCCCTACTTCGTCATGGAACTGGTCCGCGGCGTGCCGATCACGGAATACTGCGACGCGGCCCGGCTCACGCCCCGCCAGCGGCTCGAACTCTTCCTCCCGGTCTGCCGGGCGATCCAGCACGCCCACCAGAAGGGCGTCATCCACCGCGACATCAAGCCGTCGAACCTGCTGGTCACGCTTTACGACTCCCACCCGGTGCCGAAGGTGATCGACTTCGGGATCGCCAAGGCGGTCGGGTCGGCATTCGCGGACCACTCGGTGTACACGGGCTTCGCCCAGCTCGTCGGCACACCGATGTACATGTCGCCCGAGCAGGCCGAGATGACCGCCCAAGACGTGGACACCCGGGCGGACGTGTACGCCCTCGGCGTCGTCCTGTACGAACTGCTCACCGGCACGACGCCGTTCGACGGCGAGACGTTGCGGCAGGCCGGGTTCGACGAGATGCGGCGGATCATCCGGGAGGACGAGCCGGCCAAACCGAGCCAGCGGGTGACGACGATGTCCGCCGAGAAGCAATCGACGGTGTCGGGTCAAAGGGGCTTGGACGGCCGGCAACTCGGCCGGCAACTGCAAGGCGGCCTCGACTGGGTAGTGATGACCTGCCTGGCGAAGGACCGGACCCGGCGGTACGAGTCTGCCGGCGCGCTGGCCGCGGACATCGAACGGTTCTTGCGGGACGAACCGGTCACCGCCTGTCCGCCTTCAACCTCTTATCGATTACGGACGTTCACCCGGCGGAACCGGACTGGACTGGTGGCCGGCGGACTGGTGGCGGCGGCGCTCGTCGGTGGGACGGGGGTGAGCATCTGGCAAGCGTTCAAGGCCTGGGAGGCTCAACGGCAGGCCGAAACGGACCGGGACCGGGCGGGTGCCGCCGAGCAGCAATCGGCGGCGATCAACGAATTCCTTCAACGCGACCTGCTCTCCCAAGGCGACATGTTTCAACTCGATTACCCGTTTGAATCCAACCTGACGGTGAAGCAAGCACTGCAGCGGGCGTCGGCAACGATTAATGACCGCTTTCACGATAAACCACTCGTCGAGGCGGCGATCCGTCTCACGATTGCCAAGGCCTATCGGGGGCGTGGCGAAAACCAGTTGTCCATACACCACCTCGAACGTTCGGCCGAACTGCTCAGGGTCCACCTCGGCCCGAACCATCCGGATACGCTCACGAGTACCTTTTATCTGGCCGAGATCTACAGTGTCACCGGTCGGCGTCCCGAGGCGATTGCCTTGCTCGAAAAGGTGGTGGAGCAACGCCGGGCCGTACTCGGGCCCGACCACGATCTGACCCTCCTGGCCATGACCCGATTGGGCGGGACGGTTCAACTCGACGGAAAGTTGGACCGGGCCGAACAGTTGATCGGGCACGTCGTTGAGAGAAGAAAAGCAACCCGCGGGCTTGATGACCCTGAGACCGCGAATTGTATGCACGACCTCGGGTTGGTCTATCGGGATCAAGGCCGTTTCGCGAAGGCGATCGACCTCCTCGAGTTCGCTTCCAAAAAACTGGAGGTCGGCTTCGGCGCCGTCTATTGCAACACCATCGGCTGCAAGGACGACCTCGCCGCGCTTTACTGGAGGATTGGAGAACGGGATAAGGCACTGTCCCTGCGCGAAGAAATACTGAAGGCGGTGGAGGCCAGAAACGGGCCGCAGGACCCCAGCGTTCTCAACAACATAAGAACCCTTGTTCACGCGTATCAGGAGGTCGGCCGATTCGATCTGGCCGAACCGCTATTGCGGAAACTGCTGGAGCGCGGC
>DASXPC010000189.1:0-4213 GCA_036493815.1 Fimbriiglobus sp.
GCCGCGTCTTCGGCGGGCGTTTTCCCCCGCGGCCGTGTGCCTTTGATGGGCCGGGTGACGACGTCGCCTTTGGTGACTTTCAAGAACTGCTCCGGCGACGCAGAGAGGATCTGGAAGTCGCCGAGGTCGAAGTAGCAGCCGTAGGGGGCGGGGTTGCGTTCGCGGAGTCGGCCATAGAGGTCGAGCGGGTGTTCGCGGAGCGGGGCGAGGAGGCGCTGGGAGATGTTCACCTGGAAGCAGTCGCCGGCGTGGATGTAGTCGATGGCCTTCTGGGCGGCGGCGAGGTAGCCGTCGCGGGAGAAGTTGGAGGTGACGCCGGAGTGGTTCTGCAGGGGGTATTGAGTCCCTAATAGCACAGTCGAAAGGGGCTCCCCGTATCGGTTCGATGGGAATATCTGATGCCGATCAAGCCGTGTTAGCTGAGTGTGAATGAAGCGGAGCCGTTTTGTTGCCCGCGTTGAGTTGTACCACAATGACTCTTCGTCGAATTCGATACCGGTCGATACGAGCCAAGATCGACGTTGTAAGTGGTCGAAAGAGATGACCCAGTCGTACCCTGCGGTAACGAGATCATCGAATAAGAATTCGTCGAAGCGAGTGCGGGGAAGTCGCTCGAATGCACGGCCGAGGTGATAGCCGAACATTCCTACGATCCCGCCTTGGAACGCGGGTAAGTCGGGGATGCGACACCCGGTGGTCGGATAGAAAATTGATTGGTCCGAACGAAAGGGATCTGGGCAAGCGGGCAGAAACCGGGAGGCCCACCTATTTGATTGCGTTTGGATATCGGTATGGGAGTCGAGTGGCCGTACCAAAGGGTCCGCCGTCACGTAACTATACCGCCCCCGTTCCGTGCTGCGATCCGCGCTGTCCAGAAACAACAAGTGCGGCAGGTGCGCCAGCTTCCGCGCCACGTCCCACGGGTCGGGGCAGGGAATCAGTTCTTCGACCAACGGTGTCATTCGAGCATTCTACTTGAAACGAAACCGCCCGCGGATTTCCGCGGGCGGTCGCAGGAAACGCTTGGGTGGCGGTTGTTATTTGCCGTCCTTCTCGGCCTCCTTCACCAGAGCATCAATCAGCTCGTCCAGTTTCTCATTGCCCGGGTTGCCCAGGAACTTGTGCCGGATGACGCCCTTGGCGTCGATCAGGTAAAGTGTCGGCCAACCCTGCACGCGCCAAGCCGAGGGGATTTCTCCGCTCGTGCCTTCGGCTCCGCACCAGAACGAACGCCAGGTGATCCCTTCCTTCTCGTTCTGCTTTTTGATGAGGTCTTTGTCCTTGTCGCTGTTGACGCCGACGAGGGCGAACGGCTTCTTCTCTTCCGCCATGCGCTTCACGAGCGACCGCTCGTGCGGGAACATTGCCCGGCAGGGCGGTCACCAGTGCCCCCAAAAATCAACCATCACCACCTTCCCGCGGTAATCGCTCAACTTGAACTTGGCCCCGTCCACGTCTTCCCCTTCGACCTCCGGCACCGTTTTGCCGACCATCAGCTTCCGGATGTTCGGGATCGACTTAGCTTCTCTTGCGACGATTTTCCCCAGCAACCGCGGTTCGGCCTTCGAACTTTTTGGCAGCGTGAATTGCGTCACGTCGCCGAACTCTTTTTCCACTCGAGTGATGTAACCGAGGGCTTCCGTTTCGATCGCGGCGGCTTCGGTGTCCGTCTTCGCCTTTTCGATCTTGTCTGCCAGCAACTGAATCATGGCGTACGCTGCCCGGCCCTTGGCGGTCTTATCCGGATTCTTTTCGAGAACGGCTTTCAGGAATTTCGCCGTCTCCTCCGACCCTCCGCGACCGAGACTCAGCACCATGTCCGCGATCTTCGGGTTTTCGACGTGGTACTTCAAAAGGAACTCGGACGCGGTTTTCGCCACCGGCGTCCCGGCACCCATTGTCATCGCATACTGGATTGCCAGGAATCCGACGTCGTCCTTCGGGTCTTCTTTGGCGATCGCGATGGCCCGATCGGCAGCCTTCGGACGCAGTTTCTGAGCTTTTTCCCGGATCTCGTCCTTTTCCTTGTCGGTCTCGGCTTTCTGGAAATCCTTCCCCAGAGCCGTCATGGCGTCCGCATAATCCTTCTGCACCGCCTTCAGCCGGTCCGCCCGGGTCGGCGGATCCTTTTTCCCCTCGGTTTTGGGATCATCCCAAGCCAGCGCCAGCCCCCCGAGGGAGAGAGCCAGCACGCCGGCCAACAGCCGTCTCATTTCGTGCCTCCATATTTCGGGGCCGACCGTCGGCCCCTCATGTCGGCTACCGTAGCCAAGAAAACCCGAAAATCCAAATGAAACCGCCCGCGGAAATCCGCGGGCGGCGTTGGTGCGGTCGAAGGAACGGACTATTCCCCCTTCGCCCCCATTTCTGCGAGCATTTTCTCGACGGCTTTCTCAAGGTCGTCGCCACGAAGGTGTTTGTGGCGGATTACGCCTTTGGCGTCGAGTACATACACAGTCGGGAAGAAGCGGACCTTATATGCCTCAACCGCACCACCCCTGGCCCCGCCGTTCCACCAGTGCGTCCAAGGCATCGGAGTCGTATCGAGGAATTTGGTCAGCGTTTCTTTTTTGTCGTCGGCACTGAGGCTGATGAGGGTGAACGGTTTGTCCTTAAGTTTTCCGGTCATTTCCCGTTCGTGCGGGATCATTGCCCGACACGGACCGCACCAGGTTGCCCAGATGTCGAGTACGACCACCTTGCCGCGGTAATCGCTGATCTTCACCTTCTGCCCGTCCAGGTTTTCGCTGGTAGCGTCGGGCATGGTTTTGCCGACGGTTAGGTTGTTCAAGAAGAACATCTGGCCTTCGACTTGTTTGGCGATCGTGGGCTGCTTGGCCATGAACTCCGCTTCGGTCTGGTTCGGCATTTTCCGGCCGCGGACGATTTTGACGTCTCCGAATTCTTTCGCCGCCCGGGTCAAGATCGCCTTGGCGTCCTTAAATTCGGCCGTCTGTTCTTCCATCGACAGGGGCTTTCCGGTTCGCGGGTAATCCGCATTTTCCAGACGTGCGGCCCCGAGGTAGTACAGCGACTCCCCCTGGACCTCTTTGTCTTTCGACTTCTCGGACAAGGTTTTGAGGGCAGTCATCCCGGCATCACCGCCGCCGCCCAGGTTCGGAATTAACGGTTTCAATTTCGGATTGTCAATGTGGTAGGTCAGGATCATGTCCATCGCCTTCTTCGACATTGCCCCGCCCTGGCCGAACTGAAATGCGGCCATTGCGGCATCAAATCCGACGTCGTCCTTCGGATTTTCTTCGGCCAGCTTGTACATTTTCAGCGAGTATGCCGGTGCGATACCCATGTACTTGTTCAGAGCGGCCTGCTTCTTGTCCCCTTCCGAAGACTGATATTCCTTCAGTACGGTCTGTTGTTCGTTCGACATTTCCCGACGGAGTGAGATCAATTTTTCATTCCGCGACTTCTCTTTCGAATCGTCGGCCTTCGCTTCGGCCTTCTTCGGCGGGTCTTCGGTTTTTTTCGCGTCGTCGGCGTAGGCACCGGCGGACACGGCGGCGGCGATTAACGCGGCCAGCAGCTTTCGCATGTCGGGCTCTCTTGGGTAGGCGGAGTTCGAAGCAGGCCCCTGCGGCCCGCGCCTTTGAAAGTGTACGGATTGGACGTTTTTCTGCACTGGAAGACTGCTCATTCCACCGAATTTCGGTGACTCAATTCCGGTACGGTCAGGACCCCCCAATGCAACGCCCGGTCTTGCGTGTATTGTTTGCCGAGCGTAAGGGCCGTCACGGCTTTGGCAAACTCGTATCCGAGATAGAAGGCGTGAGAGACGCCAAGTTTCGCATCGGCCTTTATCAAGCTGGCAAACAGGGCGAACGGGTCGGACCCGTGAAGGTAGCCCCGGTTGCTCAAGACGTGAATCTCCCCGCGCTCGGCGAAGATGCGATAATTCGGATCGGTAATCCGCGCGGCCAACTCGGCCAGTTCGATTTCACTCGACTCATACACCTTCGGGTCTCGGAGCATCACCAAACCCGGTTCGAGTCGCTTGGGCGGGACTTTCTCCTTCTCGGCGAAGTACATCAGGCGGCGGGCGAGGTCGAATTCCTTCACCGAGGACCGGCACCAGTTAGCGACTTCGGTGGTGAGCACGGAGCGTATCCCCAATTCCTGGCAGAACCCCGCGAGCAGAACATTGATCCCGGCCGAGTCGGCGTCGGTGAGCTCGGTCAAGTTGCCGACCCCCATCATG